>NZ_JBAKHL010000042.1:0-57245 GCF_036902715.1 Micromonospora sp. CPCC 205546 | reverse complement strand
CGGCCCGCCCGGCGGCGTCCTGCGGCGGGGCCGGGCACCCGGTCGCCGCGACGGGCGCGGCCCGGCGTCGCGGTCGCCCCGCCGCCGCTCGTTCCAGGCCCAGCCGGCGGCCACCGCCAGCACGATCGCCCCCGCCCAGAGCAGCCATTGCGGCATCCGTACCCCCGCCCGGTCAGTGGTGCGGCGCGGACGCCGCGGCTTCGACGACGGCGCGGAGCGGCCCGCCCGGCACCGCCGTGCGGCGATCCTCGCACGGCGGCGGCCCCCGCGCCGCTCGGGCGCGGCGACCGGCCGACGGATTGTCCCACCGGCCCGATACGGTGCCGAGGTGGCGCAATCACGGGAGGTCGCGGTGTCCGAGGAAGTCATCACGCAGCAGGTCACCGCGGCACAGGAGGCGGCCGCGGGCGCCGAGCCGACCCCCGACGCCCGGGAACGGCACGCGACGCTCAGCCAGGAGCTGACGGACCACCAGTACCGCTACTACGTGCTGGACGCGCCGACCGTCCCCGACGCCGAGTTCGACCGGTTGCTGCGGGAGCTGGAGGCGCTGGAGGAGCAGTTCCCGGCGCTGCGCACCCCCGAGTCGCCGACCCAGCGGGTGGGCGGCACCTTCTCCACCGACTTCACCCCCGTGGCCCACGCCGAGCGGATGCTCTCCCTCGACAACGCCTTCGCCGACGAGGAGCTGGCGGCCTGGGCCGAGCGGGTCGAGCGCGACGCGGGCGGTCCGGTGCCCTACCTCTGCGAGCTCAAGGTCGACGGGCTCGCCATCAACCTCACCTACGAGCGCGGGCGCCTGGTCCGCGCGGCGACCCGGGGCGACGGTCGCACCGGCGAGGACGTCACCGCCAACGTGCGCAGCATCCGCGACGTGCCGGGTCAGCTCACCGCGTCGGCCGAGTTCGGCGACGTGCCGGAGTTCGTCGAGGTGCGCGGCGAGATCTACTTCCCGGTCGCCGCCTTCGCCGACCTCAACGCGGGGCTGGTCGAGCAGGGCAAGCCCCCGTTCGCCAACCCGCGCAACGCCGCCGCCGGCAGCCTGCGCCAGAAGGACCCGCGGATCACCGCGTCGCGGCCCCTGCGGCTGGTGGTGCACGGCATCGGCGCGCGCCGCGGCTTCCAGCCGGCGACGCAGTCCGAGTCCTACTCGGCCCTGCGGGCGTGGGGGCTGCCGACCAGTGACCGCTGGCGCGTGGTGCCCGACCTGGCCGGTGTCGCCGACTACATCGCCCACTACGCCGAGCACCGGCACGACGTCGAGCACGAGATCGACGGCGTGGTGGTCAAGGTCGACCCGGTCCCCATCCAGGGACGGCTCGGCTCGACCAGCCGGGCGCCGCGCTGGGCGATCGCCTTCAAATACCCGCCGGAGGAGGTGAACACCAGGCTGCTCGACATCGACGTCGAGGTCGGGCGCACCGGCCGCGTCACGCCGCGGGCCGTCCTCCAGCCGGTCAAGGTGGCCGGGTCCACCGTCGCCTACGCCACCCTGCACAACGCCCGGGAGGTCGAACGCAAGGGCGTCCTGATCGGCGACACCGTGGTGCTGCGCAAGGCCGGCGACGTGATCCCCGAGGTGCTCGGCCCGGTCGTCGACCTGCGTCCCGCCGACGCCCGGCCGTTCGTCATGCCCACCACCTGCCCGGCCTGCGGCACGCCGCTCGCGCCGGCGAAGGAGGGCGACGTCGACATCCGCTGCCCCAACTCCCGCACCTGCCCCGGTCAGCTGCGCGAGCGGGTCTTCCACCTCGCCGGCCGCAAGGTGTTCGACATCGAGGCGCTCGGCCACAAGGGCGCGGCGGCGCTGCTCGACGCCGAGATCATCACCGACGAGGGCGACCTCTTCTCGTTGGACGAGAAGCAGCTCGCGCGCTCGCCCTTCTTCGTCAACAAGGACGGCACGCTCGGCAGCAACGCCGTCAAGCTGCTCGACAACCTGGCCGTGGCCCGCGAGCGCGACCTGTGGCGGGTGCTGGTGGGTCTGTCCATCCGGCACGTCGGCCCCACCGCCGCGCAGGCGCTCGCCCGGCACTTCCGCTCCATCGAGGCGATCGACCGGGCCAGCGAGGAGGAACTCTCCTCGGTCGACGGCGTCGGGCCGACGATCGCGGCGAGCATCCGGGAGTGGTTCGCCGTCGACTGGCACCGCGAGCTGGTCCGCAAGTGGCGCGAGGCGGGCGTACGGATGGCGGAGGAGGCGGGAGACGAGGGGCCGCGGCCCCTGGAGGGGCTCACGGTCGTGGTGACCGGCACGCTGCCCGGGTTCAGCCGCGACCAGGCGTCCGAGGCGATCCAGAGCCGGGGCGGCAAGGTCAGCGGTTCGGTCTCCAAGAAGACCTCGTTCGTCGTGGTGGGAGAGAACCCCGGCTCGAAGGCCGACAAGGCCGCCAGCCTGAAGGTGCCGGTCCTGGACGAGGAGGGTTTCCGGGTGCTGCTCGACGCGGGTCCGGAGGCCGCCCGGGAGGTCGCCCGCACCGAGCAGTGACGCCCCGGGCCGCGGCGACCGTCCGGCCGGCGGGGCAGGTGGAGATACCAACTTAATTACGACTACGACCGATTCGCGACTGTCGTGTCGGGCATTGCGACACGGAGGGCGTTTCATTGGTGGCACGGCGTGCCACCGGGTCACGCCCCGTGGACCGAGCCCTCGGGAGGTGTGATGGAGGTCGCGGACTCGCGCAACTCCGTTCCGCCCGGCCGGGTGCGCCCGTTCTTCGGCTTCGTCTGGTCGGTGGTCGCGCTGGCCGTGGCGCTCTGCGTACGCCCGCTGCTCGAACTCCCGGCCGAACTGCCGCGGCTGCCGATGGCGTTCTGGGTGATGGCGGCCCTGGCGGTCGGCTGTGACGCGCGCCCGTTCGTGCCGCCCGGGCGCCGGCAGACCTCGGCGGTCTTCCCGTCCACCTGCTTCACCTTCGCCATCCTGCTCGGCTGGGGGTTCGGCCCCGCGATCCTGGTGCAGGCGGTGGCCGTCGTCGTCTCCGGTTGGCGGATGGGCCACGCGCCGTGGCGCACCGCCTTCAACGCGGCCCAGTACGCGGCGGCCCTGGGCGCCGCGTACGCGGTCACCTGGCTGGGGCCCGGGAGCATCTTCGACGGCGACCGGCTGCGGGGCACCGACGTGCTGGCGGTGGGCGGCGCGACGGTGGCCTGGTTCGCCGTCAACTACGCGCTGGTCAGCGCTGCCGTGCGGCTGCGCTTCGGCGACCGGTGGTGGCCCAGCCTGCGCCAGGGGCTGGGCTTCGAGCTGCTCTCCACCGGCTCGTTGCTGCTGCTCGCCCCGGTGCTGGTCGCGGCGGCGCGGGCCAGCGCCGCGTTGATCCCGCTGGTGCTGGTGCCGCTCTTCGCCGTCTACCGGATGGCCCGGCTCAGTGTCGAGCAGCAGCAGCTCGCCTCCCTGGACCCGCTCACCGGCCTGCCCAACCGCAAGGCGTTGCTGGCCGAGGTCGGCGAGCAGGTGCACCTGCACGCCGAACGGGCGGGCCGCGGCGAGCCCGGCGCCCGCCTGGCGCTGCTGCTGATCGACCTCGACCGGTTCAAGAACGTCAACGACGCGCTCGGGCACGCGGTGGGCGACCGGCTGCTGGTCGAGGTGAGCGCGCGGCTGACCGGTGTGGCCGGGGAGGGCATGGTCGCCCGGCTTGGCGGGGACGAGTTCGCCATCGTCATGACCGCCCTGACCGACGTCGACGAGGCCCGCGAGTTCGCCGGTCGGGTGGTCCGCGCGCTGACTGAGCCGGTGTCGCTGGACGGGTTGCCGCTCGACGTGGGCGGCTCGATCGGCGTCGCGCTCTTCCCCGAACACGGCGAGGACTTCGCGACCCTGATGCGCCATGCCGACGTGGCGATGTACGACGCCAAGCACCGCAACGACACCGTGGCCGTCTACACGGCCGAGTCCGACCACAACTCCGCCGAGCGCCTCGGCCTGCTCGCGGACCTGCGCCGGGTGCTGGAGGCCGGTCGTCCCGCCGCCGCCCCGCCCGCGGCGGACGGGGCGGTGACCGTGGCGGGCGGGGCGGTGGCCCTCCCGGCGGGACCGCCGCCGGTCGGCGGGCGGGCCGGCGCCACGCGCGGCGGCGACGGGGCCGAACTCCCGGCCGACGTGGCCGACCTCGCCCCGGGGTCGGGCCGCTGGCGGTTGCGCCGCCGTAGGCAGCGGCCCGGGCCCGCGCCCGCCGATGAGCTGATCAACCGGATCGTCACCGCCGCCGACCCGATCCGCCGCCGCACGGTGGAGGCCGCGGGGACCGGCCTCGACCGGGGCGACGGTCCCGGCCGCCGCAACGGCGCCGGGCGCGTCGGCGGGCAGGGCGGTGCGGTCGTACGCCGGCAGGGCACCCCCGTCGACGACGGCGCGCAGGATCGCGGCGGCGACCGCGCCCCGGCTGGCCGGCGGGGCCCGCGGCACGACGCGACCGGCCGGCGGGTCGCGGACACCGCCCCGGCCGTCGACGCGGGCGAGATCACCATGTACTACCAGCCGCAGGTCGCCATCGCGACCGGCGAGGTGGTCGGCGTGGAGGCGCTGCTGCGCTGGCGGCACCCCCGCCGGGGGATGGTGGACCCCGAGGAGCTGATCCGGGTCGCCGAGCAGAGCGCGGTGATGCGGCTGCTCACCCGCCGGGTCGTGGACGACGTGGTGGAACAGCTCGCCAAGTGGTCGGCCGCCGGGATGAGCCTGCCGGCGGCGCTCAACGTCAGCGTGCGGGACCTGCACACCGGCGAGATCGCCGACCAGATCGCCGACCGGCTCGCCCGGTACGGCGTGCCGCCGCAGCGGCTGCAACTAGAGATCACCGAAGGCGCCCTGATGGCCGACCCGCGTCGGGTGCTGGCCACCATCACCCGGCTGCACCGGATCGGCGTGGGCATCGCCCTGGACGACTTCGGCACCGGCTACTCCTCGCTGCAGCACCTACGGCGGCTGCCGCTGTCCGAGGTGAAGGTCGACCGCTCCTTCGTGCTGGGGATGGCCGAGGACGCCGACGACGCGGCGATCGTCAAGTCGACGATCGAGCTGGCGAAGGCGCTCGGGTTGCGGGTGGTCGCCGAGGGCGTCGAGGACGAGCGCACCTGGCGCATGCTCCACGCGGCGGGCTGCGACGCGGCGCAGGGCTGGTTCTACGCCCGGCCCATGCCGGCCGAGGAACTGGTCGGTTGGCTGGCCCGCTACCGTCCGGTCCGCCCGACGCCGAGCCCCGACGCGGAGATTCCCCGCCGGCACGCCCGCTGAGCCACCCGGCCCTCGCCGGTGCGGCCGTCGGCACACGACGCCCCGCCGCGCGGGAGGGGGAGTCGGGGACGCGGCGTCGGGGCGGAACAATAGACTCGCTCCGGTCACCGCGCGTCACGCACCTCGGCCGCGCGGCCGACTCCCGGTCCGACCCGCAGCACCGTCACGAAGGGGGCACCGATGGCCGCCATCTCCCGCGAGGAGGTCGCGCACCTGGCGCGACTGTCGCGGCTAGCCGTCACGGAGGAGGAGCTGGACACCTTCGCCGGCCAGCTCGACGTGATCCTGCAGGCGGTCGCGCAGGTCGGCGAGGTCGCCGCGGCGGACATCCCGCCGACGTCGCACTCGGTGCCGCTGACCAACGTCCTGCGCGACGACGTCGTGGTGCCCGGGCTGACCCCGCAGGAGGCGCTGTCGGGCGCGCCCGACGCCGAGGCGCAGCGGTTCCGCGTACCGCGGATCCTGGATGAGGATGTGGCGTCATGACCCAGACCGACCTGACCAGAATGACCGCGACGCAGATCGCGGGCCTCGTCGCCACGGGCGAGACCTCGGCCGTCGAGGTCACCCGGGCACACCTGGACCGGATCGCCGCCGTCGACGACCGGGTGCGCGCGTTCCTGCACGTCGACAGCGAGGGCGCACTGGCCGCCGCCGCCGAGGTGGACGCCCGCCGCGCCGCCGGCGAGGAGCTGGGGCCGCTGGCCGGCGTGCCGGTCGCCGTCAAGGACGTGCTGACCACCAAGGGCGTGCCGACCACCGTCGGGTCGAAGATCCTGGAAGGCTGGCGTCCGCCGTACGACTCGACGATCGTGCAGCGGCTGCGCGCCGCCGGCACGGTGATGCTCGGCAAGACCAACATGGACGAGTTCGCGATGGGCTCCTCCACGGAGTACTCGGCGTACGGGCCGACGCACAACCCGTGGGACCTCAGCCGCATCCCGGGCGGCTCGGGCGGCGGCAGCTCCGCGGCGCTGGCCGCCTACGAGGCGCCGCTGGCGATCGGCTCCGACACCGGCGGCTCGATCCGCCAGCCCGGCGCGGTCACCGGCACCGTCGGCGCCAAGCCCACCTACGGCGGCACCTCCCGCTACGGCCTGGTGGCGTTCTCCTCCTCCCTGGACACCCCCGGCCCCTGCGCCCGTACCGTGCTGGACGCGGCGCTGCTGCACGAGGTGATCGGCGGGCACGACCCGCGCGACTCCACCTCGATCCCGCAGCCCGTGCCGGACGTGGTGGCCGCCGCCAGGCTCGGCGCGACCGGCGACCTGACCGGCGTGAAGCTCGGCATCGTCAGCGAGTTCGTCGGCGAGGGCGCCGAGCCGGGCGTGATGGCGGCGTTCCGCGAGTCGGTCGACGCGCTGACCAAGCTGGGCGCCGAGGTCGTCGAGGTGTCCTGCCCGCACTTCCGCTACGCGCTGCCGGCGTACTACCTGATCGCCCCGAGCGAGGCCTCCTCCAACCTGGCCCGGTTCGACGGCGTCCGGTTCGGCCTGCGGGTCGGCGACGACGGCAACCGGTCGCTGGAGGAGGTCATGTCGCTGACCCGGGAGGCCGGCTTCGGCGCCGAGGTCAAGCGCCGGATCATGATCGGCACGTACGCGCTCTCGTCGGGCTACTACGACGCCTACTACGGGCAGGCGCAGAAGGTCCGGACGCTGATCACCCGGGACTTCACCGCCGCCTTCGAGCAGGTCGACGCGCTGATCTCGCCGACCACCCCGTTCGTGGCGTTCCCGATCGGCGCGCGCACCGCCGACCCCTACCAGATGTACCTGGCCGACCTGTTCACCATCCCGACGAACCTGTACGGCGGGCCGGGCATCTCGGTGCCGTGCGGGCTCTCCGACGGGCTGCCGGTCGGCTTCCAGATCATGGCCCCGACGATGGCCGACGACCGGATGTACCGGGTCGCCGCCGCGCTGGAGAGCGTCGTCGGCACCTTCACCCCACCGGCACTGTGAGGCAGGAGCTCAGATGACGACGACACTGCCCGCGTACGACGAGGTCGTCGCGCGCTACGAACCGGTGATCGGCCTGGAGACCCACGTCGAGCTGGGCACGAACACCAAGATGTTCTGCGGCTGCCCGACGGACTTCGGTGGCGAGCCGAACACCAGGGTCTGCCCGGTCTGCCTGGGCCTGCCCGGGTCGCTGCCGGTGGCGAACAAGGCCGCCATCGAGGCGACCATCCGGATCGGCCTGGCGCTGAACTGCTCGATCGCCGACTGGTGCCGGTTCGCCCGGAAGAACTACTTCTACCCGGACATGCCGAAGGACTTCCAGATCAGCCAGTACGACGAGCCGCTGTGCTTCGAGGGCTACCTGGACGTCGAGGTGAACGGCGAGCTGGTGTGCATCGGCATCGAGCGGGTGCACCTGGAGGAGGACACCGGCAAGACGCTGCACGTCGGCGGCGCCACCGGGCGCATCCACGGCGCCACCGAGTCGCTGGTCGACTACAACCGGGCCGGCATCCCGCTGGTGGAGATCGTCACCAAGCCGGTTCCCGGCACCGGCGCGCTGGCCCCCGAGGTGGCCCGCGCGTACGTCACGGAGCTGCGCGACGTGATCCGTTCCCTGGGCGTCTCGGACGTGCGGATGGAGGAGGGCTCGCTTCGCTGCGACGTGAACACCTCCCTCAACCTGCCCGGCGAGGACTGGGGCACCCGGACGGAGACCAAGAACGTCAACTCGCTGCGCTCGGTCGAGCGCGCCGTCCGCTCGGAGATCATCCGGCAGGCGTCCGTGCTCGACGCGGGCGGCCGGATCACCCAGGAGACCCGGCACTTCCACGAGGACACCGGCGACACCACGCCGGGCCGGTCCAAGGAGACCGCGACCGACTACCGGTACTTCCCCGAGCCCGACCTGGTGCCGCTGGCGCCGGACGCCGCCTGGGTCGCCGAGCTGAAGGCGGCGCTGCCCGAGCTGCCCCGGCTGCACCGGCGCCGGCTCCAGGAGCAGTGGGGCCTCTCCGACGCGGACATGCAGTCGGTGCTCAACGCCGGCGCCGTCGAGCTGATCGAGGCCACGGTCGCCGCCGGCGCGACCCCGGCCGCCGCCCGCAAGTGGTGGCTGGGTGAGCTGTCCCGGCGGGCCAACGAGACCGGCGTGGAGCTGGCCGACGTCGGGGCCACCCCGGCGCAGGTCGCGGAGCTGCAGGGCCTGGTCGACGCCGGCAAGCTCAACGACAAGCTGGCCCGCGCCGTCCTGGAGGGCGTGGTGGCCGGCGAGGGCTCGCCGACGCAGATCATGACCAACCGGGGTCTGGAGGTCGTCTCCGACACGGGCGCGCTCACCGCGGCCGTCGACGAGGCGATCGCCGCCAACCCCGACATCGCCGACAAGATCCGCAGCGGCAAGGTCGCCGCGGCCGGTGCCCTGGTCGGCGCGGTCATGAAGACCACCCGTGGACAGGCCGACGCCAAGACGGTCCGCGAGCTGATCCTGGAGCGCCTAGGCGCCCAGTCCTAACCCCACCCCACCCACCCCACCCCACCCCACCCCGTCACCCACCCGTTGATCATGAGGTTGGCGGCAGTTTGAAGATCGACGACTGCCGTCAACCTCATGATCAACGCGGACCGGTGGGCAGGTGGGCGGAGCGGCACCGCACACCCCCTCGGCAGGGCGTCAACGGCGACGCCCGGATGGAGCCACCGTGAACCAGCCCGACCTCGACGTCCTCGACGAGATCCAGCAGCGGGTGCTCTGGCTCGCGACCCGCATCGTGGACGCGGCCAACCACGACCGGGACACCGGCGACGGGGTGAAGGTGGGCGGGCACCAGGCGTCCAGCGCCTCGCTGGTCACCGCCATGACGGCGCTGTGGTTCGCGCACCTCGACGCCGAGGACCGGGTGGCGGTCAAGCCGCACGCCTCGCCCGTCTTCCACGCCATCCAGTACCTGCTGGGCAACCTCGACCGCTCCTACCTCACGAAGCTGCGCGCCCGGGGCGGGCTCCAGTCGTACCCGTCGCGCACCAAGGACCCGGACGAGGTCGACTTCTCCACCGGCTCCGTCGGGCTCGGCGCGGCGGCGCCGCTCTTCGCCGCCGCGACCCGCCGCTACGTCGACGCGCACTTCGGCGCCCGTCCGCACTCCCGCTTCGTCGCGCTGATCGGCGACGCCGAGCTGGACGAGGGGAACATCTGGGAGGCCGTCGCCGACCCGGCCACCACCGGTCTGGGCAACGTGACGTGGCTGGTCGACTTCAACCGGCAGTCGCTGGACCGGGTGGTGCCCGGGGTGCGGATCAACCAGTGGCGCGGCCAGTTCGAGGCCGCCGGCTGGCACGTGGTCGAGGTCAAGTACGGCCGCCGGCTCGCCGAGGCGTACGCCCGGCCGGGCGGCGAGGCGCTGCGCGACTGGATCGACGCGATGCCCAACGAGCAGTACCAGTCGCTGTTCGGGCTCGCCGGCCCGGCGCTGCGCACGCGGTTCCTCGACGGTGCGCCCGACGGGATCGAGGCGTTCATCGCCGACGTCGACGACGACGAGTTGGGGCCGCTCGTCACCGACCTGGGCGGGCACGACCTGGCGGCGATGCTGGACGCGTACGCCCAGTGCGACGCGGTCTCCGACCGGCCCAGTGTGATCTTCGCGTACACCGTGAAGGGGTGGGGTCTGCCGATCGCCGGCAATCCGCGCAACCACTCGGCGCTGCTCACCACGGAGCAGGTCGACGCGCTGCGGGCCGCGCAGGGGCTGACGCGGGAGACCGAGTGGGACCGGCTGGACCCGGCGTCCCCGGCGGGCATCCGGGCCGGCGAGCGTCGGGAGGCGCTGTCCCGCGCGCCCCGCGAGCGGGCGCTGGGCGTCACCGTCCCGGAGACGACGCGGGTACGCGCGAACAAGCCGATCTCGACGCAGGAGGTCTTCGGCCGGGTGCTGGTGGAGCTGGCCCGCAACCCCGAGGTGGGCCGCTACCTGGTGACCACCGCGCCGGACGTGGCGACCTCCACCAACCTGGCCGGGTTCATCAACAAGACCGGCGTCTTCGCGCCGACGGAGCAGCGTTCCTGGACCGAGGACCGGATGCTGCGCTGGACGGAGAGCCCCGCCGGGCAGCACATCGAGCTGGGCATCTCGGAGATGAACCTGTTCCTGCTGCTGGGGCAGCTCGGCCTGTCGTGGGACCTGTCGGCGCAGCCGCTGCTGCCGGTCGGCACGGTCTACGACCCGTTCGTGCTGCGCGGGCTGGACGCGTTCCTCTACGGCACGTACTCCGGCTCCCGGTTCGTGGTCGCCGGCACCCCGTCGGGCATCACGCTCGCCCCGGAGGGCGGCGCCCACCAGTCGACCATCACCGCCTCGGTGGGCCTTGAGCTGCCCGGGGTGACGTTCCTCGAGCCCGCGTACGCGGCCACCCTGGACTGGCTGCTCTGCGACGCGCTGGGCCAGATCGCCGCCGGGTCGGCCCGGCCGACGACCGCCGCTCCCGTCGAGGACGGGGCGTACTACTTCCGGCTCAGCACCCGCCCGATCGACCAGGCGCCCTTCGAGGCGGCCCGGGCCCGGCTCGGCGACGCGGTGCTGCGCCGGCAGGCGGTCGCCGGCGCGTACCGTCTCGTCGACGCGCACGCGGCTCACCCGCACCTGGCGGACGCCCCGGTGGTGCAGCTCGCCGCCTCCGGCGCGGTGCTCCCCGAGGTGCTCGCGGCGGCGGCCGAGTTGGCCGAGGAGGGCATCGCCGCGCACGTCGTCGACGTCACCTCGCTGGACCGGCTCTACCGGTCCTGGCAGCGCACCCTGCGGCAGGGAGTACGCACGGCCACCGTGCCGAGCGTGCCCGGCGCGCTGCGCTCGGCCTTCGCCGACCGGGTGCCGGTGGTGACGGTGCACGACGCCGCCTCGCACGCCATGGCCTGGCTCGGCTCGGCGCTCGCCGCACCGGCGGTGCCGCTGGGCGTGGACGAGTTCGGTCAGTCCGGCAGCGTCCACGAGCTGTACGACCTGCACGACTTGCTGCCCGGCAGCATCGTCAACGCCGCCCTCGCGGCCCTGTCCCTGCGCTGATCCCCGTCGAGGCGTCCGGAGGGCTGTGCGGGGAAGGGCGGCAGCGATCCCTCCCGAGTTGACCCACGGTAACGAAGACGCGATGTGACGGTCAGCGCATCCGGATCAGCGGGTCGGGGTGGGGGTGACCGGGGCGGGCACGCCCGCCTTCGGGTCCTCCACGACGTGCCGCTCCAGGTTCACCTGCGCCTGCCCGGTGCCGCCGACGGTGATGTCGTCGTACGCCTGGAGCAGTTTGTCCTGGTCGAAGTAGAGCACGGTCATCGACAGCGGGGTGGGCTTCTCGCCCTCCAGCCCGCGCAGGCCGGCACCGCCCGTGGAGCCCTGCACCATCAGCTGGGTGGGCCCCTTCCCCGGTACCTCCGGCAGCTTGGAGACCTGCCGGTTGTGGGTGTGTCCGGCGAGCACCAGCGGGCAGGCGCCCGACAGCGGGCCGGCGGAGGCGGGGTCGTGCACCAGCGCGATGTTCACGGGGCGCGGCGAACTGCTGACCGTGGCGGCGAGCTGGTCGCCGACGCCGATGAGCTGGTCGGCGGTCTGCTGGGTGAGCCCGCTGCCCGCCGGCGAGGTGTTCTTGTCGGGGGTGAAACGCGGGTCGCCGATGCCGGCGATGGTCAGCCCCGCGACGGTGGTGGTCGTGTTGTTCAGCACGATCGCGTTCGGCTGGCGGGCCACGGCCGCGGCCGTGCGCCCCGAGTCGTGGTTGCCCCGGATGTAGACGTACGGCTTCTTGAGCAGGCCGATCGAGCCGACGTACGAGGCCTCCGGCTCGGAGCCCCAGTCGGTGATGTCCCCGGTGTCGATCACCACGTCGATGCCGAACTGCTCGACGACGGTGCGGATGAGCTGCCAGCCGGTCGGGTTGAGGTGCATGTCGGAGACGTGCAGTACGCGGGTCGTGCCGGGGGCGGGCTCGTAGACCGGCAGCGACGACACGGTGGTGTAGAGCTGGCTGACGTTGCCGACGATGCGCTGGAGCTGCTCGGCGTACCGGGTGTAGTCGTTCGCGATCCGTCGGGCGTCACCGACGATCGCGGGGGCGTTCACCAGCAGTCCCTCGTAGCGCGGCTCCTCGATCGACTCCGGTCGGATGGTCGCCGCGGCGGTGCCGAGGCTGGTGGCGGTGACCACCAGCGCCAGCGCGCCCGCCCAGGCCGCCCGGCGGGTGTCGCGGAACACCAGCAGGGCCAGCAGCAGCGTGACCAGCACCGTCGAGGCGAGCGTCCGCAGGCCGAGTCGCAGCACGCCATCGCGGACGTCGTCGACGGCCGACTGGCTCGCCCGGTTGATGCTCGCCGGATCGTCGAGCAGCGCCTCGGTGCGGCTCTGGTCCAGCGCGCCGAGCTCCACGGTCAGGTGGGTCGGCCCGTCGTGACTGTCGAGCAGCAGCGCGCCCAGCGGCGGGATGTCGACGGTGGTGCCCCCGCCCACGGCCGGTGAGACCGTCAGGTCGGCGTGGAACGGGCCGATGTCGGTGCTCACCCGCCCACCTGCGAGCACACCGATCACCACGCCGACCAGGGCGACGACGAGGACCGCCAGGGTCACCCCGGTCGCCCGTAGGGCTCGCCGGCCGGTCCGGTCGGCGCCCACCGGGCGGAGCGTCCGGCGCGGGGCGCGACCCGTCGCCGGGGCGTCCTCGTCCCGGTTCGCCTGCTCTTCGTTCTCCTGGCCGTCCATGCTGAGATTCTGACCTGCCCACTGAAGGATCTTGGGAAACCCGGGAGAGCCGGTGCGTCAGCTCCGGCCTGCCCCGCCGCCCGCGAAGACTAGTCGCAGCAGCCGGTCGTCCTCGGGTGCGGGCTGGCCCCGCCCGTCGTGGTTGGAGGTGCTCACCCAGATCGAACCGTCGGGTGCGGCGGCCACGGCACGCAGCCGCCCGAACCGGTCGGTCAGCAGCTCGCGCGGCTGGCCGAGCACGGTGCCGGTGTCGGTGAGCTCGACCAGCCAGAGTCGCTTGCCGCGCAGGCACGCGGTGACGAGCAGCCGGTCCGCGGCGGTCAGCCCGGAGCAGGACGCGTCCGACGTCGGCCACTGGGCGATCGGGTTGACGAAGCGCTTGTCGTCGTCGCGCCCCTCGACCGTCGGCCACCCGTAGTTGCGTCCCTTGGTGATCTGGTTGATCTCGTCCCAGGTGTTCTGGCCGAACTCCACGGCGTACATCCGCTTGCCGGCGTCCCAGGCGATGCCCTGCACGTTGCGGTGACCCAGAGACCACACCGGGGAGTTCGGGAACGGGTTGCCGGGGGCCGGCTTGCCGTCCCGGGTGATCCGCAGGATCTTGCCGCCCAGGCGCTTGACGTCCTGCGCCTGCGGCCGGTCGCCGGCGTCGCCGGTGCTCGCGTAGAGCAGGCCGTCGGGGCCGAAGGCGAGCCCGCCGCCGTTGTGGATGCCGGCCTTGGGAATGCCGGTGAGGATCGGGGTGGACGTGCCGCCCAGCTCCAGGCGGGCGATCCGGTTGTCCCGCTCGGTCGTGTAGTAGACGAAGACCGCCTTGTCCCGCTGGTAGTCGGGCGAGACGGCGATGCCCATCAGCCCGCCCTCGCCGGAGGCCGCCACGTCGGGGATCGTCTGCACCGGGGTGACCTTCAGTCCGTCCGGTCCCGACTCGGGGCCGACCCGCAGGATCCGGCCGCCGTCCCGTTCGGTGACCAGCGCGGCGCCGTCGGGCAGGAAGGCGATCGCCCACGGCACCCGCAGGCCCTTGGCCAGCACGGTGGTGACGACCTCCTGGCCGGCGCCGCCGGGGCTCGCCGTCGCCGACGGCGTCGGGAGGTTGGGCGGCTCGCCGGCCGGGTCGGGCTCCGGCTCGCCGAAGCTGCAACCGGCGGTGGCCAGCAGCAGCGCCGCGCACGAGGCCGCCAGGGCCGTCCGGAGACGGTGGGTGCGAGGGTACGGGGGACGGGCGCTCACCCGGCCCAGGGTAGTCCGCCGGAGCGCCCCACCGGGGCCGACGGATCGCAGCGGCACCGGGCGTCGGTCAGATCGCCCGTACGGCGAGCAGCGCGACGTCGTCCTCCCGGTGGGGTACGGCGGTCAGCAGCAGGTCGCAGAGCTCGCCCAACGGCAGCCGGTCCGTGCCGCCCAGCCGGTCGATCAGCTCCGTCAGCCCCTCGTCGATGGAGCGGTCCCGCCGTTCGATGAGCCCGTCGGTGTAGAGCAGCAGGGTGTCGCCGCCGGCCAGGTGGGTGTCCCGGGTCGTCCGCCGTACCGGACGGTTCAGCCCGAGCAGGGGCTCCGGCGCCCCGGCGAGCATCTCCACCGCGCCGGTGGCCCGGACCACGAGCGGCGCGGGGTGACCCGCGTTGCACCAGGTGACCCGCTGGCCGCCGGCCTCGTCGGCGTGCAGCCGGACCAGGGTCGCGGTGGCCGCGGCGGGGATGTGCAGCCCGCGGATCGTCTCGTCCAGGCGGCTCATCAGCTCGCCGACGGTGTCGGGGCGGCCGTACGCGTTGCCCCGGACGAGGTTGCGCAGCTGTCCCATCGTCGCCGCGGCCTCGATGTCGTGGCCGGCCACGTCGCCGATCGCCGCGATCAGTTCCCCGCCGGGCTGCCGGAAGGCGTCGTACCAGTCGCCGCCGACCTCGACGCGGTCCGCGGCCGGCTGGTAGCGGGCGGCCAGCTCGAGGTCGTCGGTGACCGGCAGCTCCGGCAGCATGCTGTGCTGCAGCACGTGCGCGACGTGCCGCTGCTCGCCGTACATCCGGCTGTTGCCGATCGCCTGCCCTGCCCGGCGGCCGATGTCCGCGGCGATGAGCAGGTCGCTGTCGTCGAAGTTGCGCCGCCGCGGACCGTTGATCAGGGTGATGCAACCGAGCACGCGTCCCGCGTCGGCGATCGGCACGCTGAGGTGCGAGGAGAAGCCCAGCCGGGCGGCGAGCTCCGGCATCTCCGGCCCGATCGCGCCCCGCCGCACGTCGGCGAGGGTGGCGGCGCTGCCCAGCACGGGCCGCCCGGTGCGCAGCACCGTCCGGGTGATCGAGTCGGGGCTGAGCCCCGTACGCATCAGCTCGGCGAAGCGGGCGACCTCGGGGGCCCGGGTGGGATCGCGGTGCGCGGCGGTCACGTCGCGGGGCGCCCCGTCGGGCCCGACCAGGGTGACCAGCGACCAGTCGGCCAGCAGCGGCACCATCGTGTCGCGCAGGTGGCGCAGCGCGGTCGCCACGTCGAGCGTCCCGGCCAGGGTCCCGGCCAGCCCGGCCAGCAGCTCCAGCCGGCCGTTGGCCTCCTCGGCCCGCCGCCGCGCCTGCTCGGCGCCCTCGAGGGCGATCCGCAGCCGCAGCTCGGACGAGCAGGCGGCGGCCAGGTCGGCGAGCGTGCGCAACTGCTCGGCGGTCCAGTCGCGCGGCTTGTCGTCGATCGCGCAGAGCGACCCGAGGGGCCGGCCCTCCAGGTCGGTCAGCGGCATCCCGGCGTACGCCACCACGCCCAGCTCGGGCACGGCGAGGTTGTCCCGCAGGGCGGGGTGCAGCCGGGCGTCCGGCAGCACCATCGGGGCACCGAGGCCGACGACGTGCTGGCAGAACGAGTGGCTCAGCGGGGTCTGCCGCCGGGCGGCCCACGGCCGGGACAGACCCACCTCACCGGGGAAGAACTGGCGCTCGGCGTCGACCAGGGAGACGAGGGCGACCGGCACGTCGAGCAGGTCCCCGACCAGCCGGGCGAACCGGTCGAACGCCTCGTCGGGGGCCGCCGTCAGCCCGGTCTCGGCGAGGGAACGCAGTCGATCGGGGTCGCGGAGCGCCGAGATCGGGTCGGCCCGCTCCGGGGCGTCGTCGCGGGAGCCGTCGGTCATTGACCACCTGTCCGTGCGGGATGGAGGCCGACCGGCACTCCGGTTCTCCCTTATACCCCCTCCGGGCCCGAATCGCCTCGGTCGCCGGGGCGCCGCCCGGATCACCTCGGCGTGCGGCGGGGGACCCGTCCGGGTGTCGGAGCCGCCCCGCGCGGCGGGCGTCCCCGCCGGGGGCCTATCGTCGGCGGGCGTGAAGGTATGGATCCCGCACCCGGTCGGTCTGTCGCTCCTCGGTGAGCTTCCGCCGCAGGTCACGGTCGAGGTGGCCGAGGACGCCTCGCGGCTCCCCTCGCCGGCCGCGGGCGTCCGGTTCTGGGTGCCGCCCTTCCTGTCCGGCGGGGACGCCACCGCGCTGCTGCGCGAGCTGCCCGACCTGGCGGTGGTGCAGCTCCTCTCCGCCGGGGCGGACGCGTGGGCCGGTCGGGTCCCGTCCGGGGTGACGCTCTGCGACGCCAGGGGGGTGCACGACCCGTCCACCGCCGAGTGGGTGGTCGCGGCGATCCTGTCCCAGCTGCGTGCCTTCCCCGCCCTCGCCCGCGCGCAGGCCCGGCGCGAGTGGGCGTACGACGAGGTGGCCCCCACCGACGAGCTGGCTGGCAAGCGGGTGCTGATCGTCGGCGCGGGCTCCATCGGCACGGCGGTACGCGACCGGCTCGCGCCGTTCGAGGTGAGCTTCACGCTGGTGGCCCGCACCGCGCGCCCCGAGCAGGGCGTGCACGGCGTCGAGGAGCTGCCGGGGCTGCTTCCCGAGGCCGACGTGGTGGTGCTGCTGGTGCCGCTGACCGCGCAGACCCGGGGGCTGGTCGACGAGAAGTTCCTCGCCGCCATGCGCGACGGCGCGCTGCTGGTCAACGCCGCCCGTGGGCCGGTGGCCCGGACCGAGGCGCTGGCCGCCGAGCTGCGTACCGGTCGGATCTCGGCGGCGCTGGACGTCACCGATCCGGAGCCGCTGCCCGCCGACCACGAACTGTGGACGATGCCGAACGTGCTGCTCACCCCGCACGTCGCCGGATCGGTACGCAACCTGCTGCCGCGCGCCTACCGCCTCGTCGCCGAGCAGGTCCGCCGGTTCGCGGCCGGCGAGCCGCTGATCAACATCGTGGTCGACGGCTACTGAGCCGACGGCTGCCGGCCACCGCCGCCCCGGCGGTGCTCAGCCGGCCGCGCCGGGCAGGGTCTGGCCGGTGGCCGAGACGAGCCGGGGCAGGTCGGTGCCGCGCACGGCCGGCAGCACGGCGCGCTGGCCGTCGTCGAGCAGGGCGACCGCCCGGCCGCGCGGGTCGACGGCCAGCTCGGCGACCCGGTCCCAGCCGATCCGGCGCTGCCCGAACAGCGCCCGCAGGCGCAGCTCGTCGGCGTCCGCGTCGGTGCCGGCCCGCCACGCCCAGATCGCGACGGTGAGCGGGACGAGCAGCACCGGCAGCAGGTACCACCGGGCGCCGGCCACCGGCAGGGCACCGAAGAAGGCGACGATCGCGGCGGCCAGGAACGCCTGGTTGTGCCGGAAGTGCACGGTGTCGGAGCTGCTCACCCCCCGATGATCCCACCCCCGTGGCCCGTGGTGAGCGGGGGGCCGCGCCGCGCCGCCCCGTGTCCGCGGTGACGGGGATCACTGCCGAACCGGCGTCACCCCCGTCGTGCCCGGTCGTTGGCGAGTGATGGGCAGCGGACTCACCCCGTGTCCGGCGCCCCGCACCGTCGCACCGCCCGTGCCCCCTCACGAAGGCGACCGCCGTGCCCCTCGCGTACCCGCAACACGCGTGCCCACCCCGTCCCGCCGTGCCCGACATCCTCGTCCTCGCGGCCGTCGCGCTGCTCCTGCTCGCCGGCGCGACCGGTCGGCTGCCCGCCCTGGCCGTGGTGGCGCTGGCCGGCGCGGCCGGTTGCGCCCTGGCCGGCACACGGCTCTCCCAGCTCGCCGCCGCCCCGCCGCCGGCCCCCGCCGCACAGGTTCCGGGCCGGTCCCGGTCCGCCCGTCGCCGTGCGGTCACCCCGCGCTGCGGCCTCGTCCTGCTCGACGCCGCGGTGGTGACGGCGGGACTGACCGCCGCCGTGCTCCCGCTCGTGGCTGCGGCCCACCGGTGGGCCGTCGTCGGGGCGGGGCTGGCCGTCGCCGCCGTGCTGTTCGTCGCGGGTCTGCCCCCGCAGGTATCCCCGCGCCGCCCGGCCCCCCGGGTCCGGCTGCGCGCAGCCGTCGACGCGACCGCCGCCGGCCTGGGGCTGGTCCTCGCCGGTTGGCTGCTGCTGCCCCGCGACCGCCTCGACCCGCCCGTCCGGCTGGGCACGGCAGTGGCCCTGGGCGCGCTCGCGCTCGCCGTGCTCCTCGTGTCGACCGGGCCGCACCGGCGAACCGGTGGGGCCCGCTGCCGGACCGGGGCGGCACTGACCCTGTCCGGGCTGGTGACGCTGGCCGCGCTCCCCACGGGCGCGGCGCCGGGCCGGGCGGCGCTGCTCGCCGTACCTCCGCTGGTGGGCGGGGTCCTGCTGACGGCGGCGGGGGCGCGGCGGACGACCCGCGCGGACCCGCCCGCCCTGCCCACCAGGGTGTGGCCCCGGGCCGTGGTCCCGGCCGTCGCGGCCGTGGCGGCCGCCGGCTGGCAGCTGCGCGACGGCGGGCCGCCGGACCTCACCGCGGTCCTGCTCGTGCTCGCGATGGCCCCGCCGTTGGTCCTGCGCGACCTGCTCCGGGGCGACGACACGGCCCGGTCGGCCCGCGTCGAGGTTCCGTCCGCGCGGCCCCGGCCGGCGGACCCGGCCGGCGGACCCGTGGACCGGCCGGCGTTGCTGCGGGCCCTCGCCGCCCTGCGGGACGCGCCGACCCTGGCCGGCGCGCTGCTCGTCGTCGACCTGCACGGCCCCGGCCCCGACGGTCGCCAGGTGCCGGCGGACGTGCTGGCCGAGGTGCTTCGTCGCGCCCGCGCCGTCGTCGGCCCCCGGGACCTGCTCGCGGACGTCGGCGCCACCGGCTTCGCCGTGGTCACCGAGGTCGGCCCGGTGCTGGCGTACGCGCTGGGCACCCGGCTGCTCGCCGCGCTCACCCAGCCCTACGAGGTGGCCGGTGCGGTGCTGCGGCTGCGGGCCGGTGTCGGGCTGGCCGAGGTCGGCAACGGCGGCCCGGAGGACGTGCTGCGGCAGGCGGACCTGGCCCGGCGCCGGGCCGTGCAGCTCGGCCGGGACCGGGTCGAGTGGTACGACGCGTACCTGGAGGAGCAGCTCGTCCGCCGGCTCGACCTGGAACGGGAGCTGCCCGGGGCGGTGGCCCGGGGCGAGCTGGACCTCGTCTACCAGCCGGTCCTCGACCTGGCCGACCGGCAGCCGGTCGGCACCGAGGCGTTGCTGCGCTGGCGGAGCCCGGTGCTCGGCACGGTGCTTCCCGCCGAGTTCCTGCCGGTGGCCGAGGACCTCGACGTCGTGGGCGAGCTGGGCTGCTGGGTGCTGGACCGGGCCTGCCGGCAGCTCGCCGCCTGGTCGTCGGGCAGCCGGCAGCTCTGGATGGCGGTGAACGTGACCGTCCGGGAGTTGGCCGCACCCGACTTCGTGCCGCGGACGGCGGCCGTGCTGGACGCGTACGGGCTGTCGCCCGACCGGCTGGTGGTCGAGGTGGCGGAGCCCCGGGTGGGCGCCGAGCTGCCGACGGTGGTGGCCCGGCTGGCCGGGCTGCGCTCGCTGGGCGTGCGCACCGCGCTGGACGACTTCCGGGCCGAGCACGCCTCGCTGGCCCAGCTCCGCCGGTTGCCGATCGACCTGCTCAAGGTCGGCCCGCAGCTGGTGGACCCGGCGGACCCGCACCGCCCGCTGATCGACGTGGTGGTGAACGTGGGGGACCGGCTGGGGCTGGACATCGTGGCCGAGGAGCTGGAGTCGGCCAGTCTGGTCG
This sequence comes from Micromonospora sp. CPCC 205546, assembly GCF_036902715.1. Classification (NCBI taxonomy): domain Bacteria; kingdom Bacillati; phylum Actinomycetota; class Actinomycetes; order Micromonosporales; family Micromonosporaceae; genus Micromonospora; species Micromonospora sp. CPCC 205546. The sequence continues at coordinate 37,315 of NZ_JBAKHL010000042.1, read as the reverse complement.
ACGGCGCGCGGCGGGCCGGCTGCCGGTACGGGCAGGGCTCCGCGCTGGCCCGACCGGCCACCGCGGAGCGGGTCGAGGCGTACTTCGAGGAGTTCCCGTCGGCCTCGCGCTGAGCGGGCGACCCGCGCGATCCGCCCCGCCTGGTTGACTCTGACACCGTGTCAGGGCCGAACGTGTGAGGGGCCATGTTCACCATCGGAGACTTCGCCAGGCTCGGCCGCGTGTCGGTCCGCATGCTGCGCCACTACGACGCCATCGGGCTGCTCCGCCCGGCCGCCGTCGACCCGCACACCGGATACCGGTCCTACCGGGCCGAGCAGCTGCACCGGCTCAACCGGGTGATCGCCCTCAAGGAACTCGGGCTCACCCTCGGGCAGGTGCGGGCGATCCTCGACGACACCGTCGAGGTCGCCGAGCTGCGCGGCATGCTGCGGCTGCGCCGGTCTGAGCTGGAGGCCCGGCTGGCGGCCGACACGGCACGGCTGGCCGGGGTCGAGGCGAGGCTCCGCATGATCGAGAGGGAGGGTCGGATGACCACCCAGGACGTCGTACTCAAGGAACTGCCCCCGGTCCGCGTCGCGGAGCTGACCGCGGTGGCCCGCAGCTACGAGACCCCGGACATCTCCGCCGTGATCCAGCCGCTCTACCCGGAGCTGTTCCGGCGCCTCGGCGAGGCGGGCGTCGCCCCCTGCGGCCCGGGCCTGGCCTGGTACGAACCGGCGGGGGAGGGCGAGGCCGTGGTGGTGCACGCCGCGGTGACGGTGACCGCCGACCGCGCGGCGGCCCGGGACTTCTCGGTCGTCGACCTGCCGCCGGTGCCCGCCGCCGCGACGATCGTCCACCACGGGTCGATGGACGAGGTCGCCGGCAGCATCCAGGCGCTCGCCGCCTGGATCGAGGCGAACGGCTGGCGGGCCGACGGCTACGCGCGCGAGTTGTACCTGGACTACTGCGCGGAGGACCCGGAGAAGGGCGTCACCGAGCTCCAGTTGCCGGTGGTGAAGGCCAGGTGACTCGACCGGGTCAGCCGGCGCGCGGCGGCGCCGTGCTGCCCCGGGGGGTCAGGTGGGCCGTCCCGTCCTGGACCCGATCGGCCGGCGCGCCGCCGATCACCGCGAGCAGTTGGCGGGCGGCGTGCGCGCCGTACGCCGGGATGTCCCGGCCGAGCGCGGTCAGCGGCGGGTGCACCAGTTGGCAGAGCGGCGAGTCGTCCCAGGCCACGATGGACACCTCGCCCGGCACGGCGAGGCCCATCTCCTGGGCCACCGACAGTCCCGCTATCGCCATCACGTCGTTGTCGTAGATCACGGCGGTGGGGCGGCCGGCCGAGCTGAGCAGCCGCCGGGTCGCGCGCGCCCCCTCCTCGCCGGTGTAGTCGGCGGGCACGGTGACCGCGTCGGCCAGGCCGAGCCGCCGGCACACCCGGGTGAACGCCTCGGTGCGGATCTCGGTGTGCAGCAGGGCGGGGAGGCCGCCGACGCGGGCGATCCGACGGTGGCCGAGGGCGAACAGGTATTCCACGGTCTCCACCAGCGCCGCCGCGTCGTCGGACCAGACGCTGGCCAGCCCGCCGGTGCCGCCCGGGCCGCCGATCACCACCGCGGGCAGGCCCAGCTCCTCCAGCACCGGCACCCGCCGGTCGTCGACGCGCAGGTCGCAGACGAGGACGCCGTCGACCCGCCGCTCGCCCCACCACCGGCGGTAGACCGCGACCTCCGCCGCCTGGTCGGCCACCACCTGGAGGGTGAGGGCGTACGACCGGGCGGAGAGTTCGGCCTCGACGCCGCTGATCAGCTCCATGAAGAACGGCTCGATGCCGAGCGTGCGGGCCGGGCGGCACAGGGTGAGGCCCACCGCGTCGGCGGTGGCCCCCGACAGGGACCGGGCGGCGCGGCTCGGGCTGAAGCCGATCTCGGCGGCGATGGCGAGGATCCGCTGGCGGGTGATCTCGGAGACGCCGGGCTGGCCGTTGAGCGCGTAGGAGACCGCCCCCTTGGACACCCCGGCGCGTCGGGCGACGTCGGCGATCGTGGGCCGCTTCACCGGTCTCCTCCTCCACTCTCCCGCCCGGGCGGGCGCACCGCGGGGCCGGGGCGACCGGCGCCGATCCACGCTACTGCACCGGTGGCCGCACGACCGTTGCCCCCGGGCGGCGGCGGCCGCTGATCACTTTCCCGGTTAAGTTCCCCGCCTGGCGGCCTGCTCCCGTCGCGGTCCAGGCCGCCGGTGGAGCATCTCCGCCGTGTTGACCGAGTGCCAGTGCCTGCCATGATCGCGCCGCCGCGCCGATCGAGATCGCCGCCCGGCAGCGTCGGTGACCGTCCGTTGACACTGCCGAGGCCGGCCCGTACGGTGGCGTCACTTATCCGGTTCAGTTGGCGCCTCTCTCGACACCGGGAGCGTCCCCTCCGCACCAGCTCGGCGTCGGCGGCCGTCAGATCGTCCGCGGAGGCAGGGAAGGTGCGGTGAGGTCGTGACCCGGCGAGCGTTGCACGAGGGCTGGACCCTGCGGGCCGTACCGGGACCGCAGGTGCCGGCCGTGGTCGCGGGCCGCGCGGTGCCGGCGACCGTACCCGGCTGCGTGCACACCGACCTGCTCGCCGCCGACCTGATCCCCGATCCCTTCGTGGACGACAACGAGCAGGGCCTGGCCTGGATCGGCCGGACCGACTGGGTCTACGAGACCACCTTCGACCATCAGCCGGGCGACGACGAGCGGATCGACCTGGTCTGCGCCGGCCTCGACACCGTCGCCACGCTCACCCTCAACGGCGCCGAGGTCGGCCGCGCCGAGAACATGCACCGCGGCCACCGCTTCGACGTCCGGTCGCTGCTGGTCGCCGGGCCCAACACCCTGGCCGTACGCTTCGACTCCGCCTACCGCTACGCCGAGGCGCACCGGGACCGGCTCGGGGACCGGCCGAACGCCTACCCGGAGCCGTTCCCGTTCATCCGCAAGATGGCCTGCAACTTCGGGTGGGACTGGGGACCGACCCTGGTCACCGCCGGCATCTGGCGGGAGATCGGGCTGCACGCCTGGTCCACGGCCCGGCTGGCCGTCGTACGCCCCCTGGTGACCGTCGAGGCCGGCGACGGCCGGGTGGAGCTGCACGTCGAGGTCGAGCGGGCCGCGGACGCGCCGCTCGCCGTACGGGCGACCGTCGCCGGCGCCACGGCCGAGGCGGGCATCCCGGCGGGGGAGCGCGCGGCCGTGCTGACCCTCACCGTCCGCGACCCGGCGCTGTGGTGGCCCCGGGGGCACGGCGACCAGCCGCTGCACCCGCTGGAGGTGACGCTGCACGACGCCGAGGCCCGCCCGCTCGACACCTGGTCCCGTCGGATCGGGTTCCGCGACGTACGCCTCGACACCGCCCCCGACGCGCACGGCACCCCGTTCGCCCTGCACGTCAACGACACCCCGGTCTTCGTCCGGGGGGTCAACTGGATCCCCGACGACGCGTTCCCCACCCGGATCACCCGGCAGCGGCTGGCGCACCGGTTCCGGCAGGCCGCCGACGCGAACGTCAACCTGCTGCGCGTCTGGGGCGGCGGCCGGTACGAGTCGGACGACTTCTACGACCTCGCCGACGAGCTGGGCCTGCTCGTGCAGCAGGACTTCCTCTTCGCCTGCGCCGCCTATCCCGAGGAGGAGCCGTTCCGCACGGAGGTGGCCGCCGAGGCCGCCGAGCAGGTGGTCCGGCTGGCGCCGCACCCCTCCCTGGTGCTGTGGACCGGTAACAACGAGAACATCTGGGGCTGGCACGACTGGGACTGGCAGGAGCCCCTCGCGGGGCGCAGCTGGGGGCGCGGCTACTACCTCGACCTGCTGCCCCGGATCGTGGCCGAGCTGGACCCGACGCGCCCGTACTGGCCGGGCAGCCCCTGGTCGGGCAGCGAGGAGATCCACCCCAACGACCCGGCGCACGGCACCACGCACATCTGGGACGTCTGGAACACCGACGACTACACGAAGTACCGCGAGTACGTGCCGCGCTTCGTCGCCGAGTTCGGCTACCAGGCCCCGCCCGCGTACGCGACGCTGCGCCGGGCGTTGTCGGACGAGCCCCTCGCGCCCGACTCGCCCGGCATGGCGCACCACCAGAAGGCGATCGACGGCGACGCCAAGCTCCGGCGGGGGCTCGACGCCCACCTGCCCGCACCGGCGGACTTCGACGACTGGCACTGGCTGACCCAGCTCAACCAGGCGCGGGCGATCCAGCTCGCCGTCGAGCACTTCCGCTCCCACCGGGACGTCTGCGCCGGCACGATCGTGTGGCAGCTCAACGACTGCTGGCCGGTGACCTCGTGGTCGGTTGTCGACGGCGACGGCCGCCGCAAGCCCCTGTGGTACGCGCTGCGCCGGGCGTACGCCGACCGGCTGCTGACCGTCCAGCCCCGCGGGGACGGCCTGGCCCTGGTCGCGGTCAACGACGGGCCGGCCGGATGGCGGGCGACCGCCTCGGTGACCCGGCTGACCCTGACCGGCGAGCCACGGGCCAAGGTCACGCTGGAGCTGGACGTCGGTGCGTACGCCAGGATCGAGCTGGCGCTGCCGGCGGAGCTGGCGCGGCCGGAGCAGGCCCGCCGCGAGCTGCTGGTTGCCGAGGCGGGCGGGACGGCCGAGCGGGCGCTCTGGTTCTTCGCCGAGGACCGCGACGCGCACTGGCCGACGGCCCGGTACGACGCGTCGGTCGAGCCGGTCGACGGCGGCCAGCGGGTGCGGGTCACCGCCCGCACGATCCTGCGCGACGTGACGCTCTTCCCGGACCGGCTCGACCCGGCGGCGGAGGTCGACGACGCGTTGGTCACCCTGCTGCCGGGGGAAGCGGCGACCTTCACGGTGCGCACGGACGCCCCACTGGCCACGGCGGCCCTGACCACCCGCCCCGTCCTGCGCTGCGTCAACGACGCAGCCGCCGGTTGACCCGGCGCCCGGTGCCGCGACGGAGATCTTGGCAGGATACGGCCCCCGGAGGGGCCGTTCCGCACCAAGATCTCCGTCGTGCGCACCCCGAGGGCAGGCGGCCCGGTGCCTGGGGAAGGATCGGGTGGCCGGTGGGGGAGGGAAGTCCGAGCCGCGCCCGCCGAACCATCAAGGGAGAACCATGATCGCGGAGCACGTTCGTGACGCGTCGGCCACCGCGGTCGTGTTCGGTCTCTTCGCGTCCAGCTGGTTCGGCTGGGCGCAGGAGGCGCCGCCCAGGCGTTGGCCACCCTTCCTCGGCGTCGGTTCGGCGCTCTCGTTGCTCACCGCGGTCGCCGGCGGCATCCTGACCTGGCGGCGCTGGTCCGACCCGACGGCCTTCGACGCCGAGACCAGCCGTGCCTTCGGAGTCGTCGTGGGCATCGAGTTCGGCGCCGCGGCGCTCGGTGCCGGGCTGCTCGCCCTGCGGCGCCGACGGGACCTGATCCCGGTCTGGGTCGCCCTCGTGGTGGGAGTGCACCTGTTCCCGGTCGCGGCGCTGATCGACTACCCGCTGATCCACGTGGTCGCCGCCCTGGTGACGGCGGTGGCGCTGGCGGCGGTCCCGGTGGCCCGCGCCCGCGCCGTCGCGGTGAGCGCGGTGGTCGGCCTCGCCACCGGCGTGGTGTTGCTCGTCGCCGCGCTGTCGTCGCTGGTCATCGCCTTGGTCGCGTACTGAGGCGGGCGGCCCCCGCCGCACGTGGCGCGGCGGCCGCACACCGTCCGACGCCCACTGCGGCCCGCAGCGGTAGCCGCCCTCGGCGACCGCTGCGGGCCGCCGTCGCCCCGGACGGGGCGGACCCGGTTGACGCTGCGAGTTGAAGATTTTCGCAAGTGCTAAAGTTGGCAATCGAATGTGGGTCGCGTGACGGAGGCTGACGTGTCGGTACCGCTCTACCAGGCCAAGGCGGAGCTGTTCCGCACCCTCGGCCACCCGGTCCGGATCCGGGTGCTGGAGCTGCTCCAGGACGGGCCGAAGCCGGTCCGCGACCTGCTGGTGGCGATCGACGTCGAGGCGTCCAACCTGTCGCAGCAGCTCGCGGTGCTGCGCCGGGCCGGCATGGTCACCTCCAGCCGCGACGGCGCCCTGGTGATGTACGCGCTCAGCACCCCCGACGTGGCCGACCTGCTCGCCGCCGGCCGGCGCATCCTGGGCGCCGTGCTCACCGACCGCGACGCGCTGTTGGACCAGCTTCGGGCCGACGGGCGGGACCGGTGAGCACACTGTCGGTGCGTGACCGGTTCGTCGGTCTGCTGCCGCCGCGCGCCGACTGGCGGGCCGTGCGCCGCTCGCCCCGGCGGGACCTGCTCGCCGGGCTGACCGTGGCGGTGGTGGCGCTGCCGCTGGCCCTCGCCTTCGGCGTCACCTCCGGGCTCGGGGCGCAGGCCGGGCTGGTGACGGCCGTGGTGGCCGGCGCCGTCGCCGCCGTCTTCGGCGGCTCCCACCTGCAGGTCTCCGGCCCGACCGGGGCGATGACCGTGGTGCTGGTGCCGGTGGTCCAGCAGTTCGGCCCCACCGGTGTGCTGATGGTCGGGGCGCTGGCCGGGCTCGTGCTGCTCGCGCTGGCCCTCGCCCGCCTCGGCCGGTACGTCCACTACCTGCCCGTCCCCGTGATCGAGGGGTTCACCGCCGGCATCGCGGTGGTCATCGCCCTGCAACAGGTGCCGGCGGCGCTCGGGGTGACCGACGCGCACGGCGACCGCGTCTGGGCCGTGGCCGCCGACGCGGTCGCCCGGTTCGTCGCGGACCCGCAGCCGGTCCCGGTGGCGATGGCCCTCGGCGTCGCGGCGGTGATGCTGCTCGGCGCCCGCTGGCGTCCCGGCTGGCCGTTCTCCCTGCTCGGGGTGGCCGTCGCGACGGTACTGGCCGAGACCGCCCCGGTCGAGCTGGTCCGCATCGGCGCCCTGCCCGCCGGCCTGCCCGCGCCCTCGCTGGCCTTCCTCGACCTCGGTGCCGTCGGGGTCCTGCTGCCCTCCGCCCTCGCGGTCGCGGCGCTGGCCGCCCTGGAGAGCCTGCTCTCCGCCACCGTGGCCGACCAGATGACCGTCGGCCAGCGTCACGACCCCGACCGCGAGCTGTTCGGCCAGGGGCTGGCCAACCTCGCCGCGCCCGTGTTCGGCGGGATCCCGGCCACCGCCGCCATCGCCCGTACGGCCGTGAACGTGCGCGCCGGCGCCGGCTCGAAGCTGGCCGCACTCACCCACGCCGTCGCCCTCGCCGGGATCGTGCTGGCCGCCGCCCCGCTGGTCGGCCGGATCCCGCTCGCCGCCCTGGCCGGGGTCCTGCTGGCCACCACCGTCCGGATGGTCGAGGCCGGGTCGCTCTGGGCGCTGGCCCGCGCCACCCGGGGCGACGCCCTCGTGCTGGTGCTCACCTTCGCGGTCACGGTGGCCCTGGACCTGGTGACCGCCGTCGCGGTCGGGGTGGGCGTGGCGATTGTGATCGCCCTGCGCGCGGTGGCCCGCACGGCGCGCGTGGAACGGGTTCCGCTCGATCCCGGCGAGCACAGCGCCGAGGAGCGGGCCCTGCTCGCCGACCACATCGTGGCCTACCGGCTGGACGGCCCGCTCTTCTTCGCCGCCGCGCACAGCTTCCTGCTCCAGCTCTCCGACGTGGCCGACGTGCGCGTGGTGATCCTGCGGATGTCGCGGGTGACGACCCTCGACGCCACCGGCGCGCAGGTGCTCGGCGACGCGATCCTGCGGCTCCAGGAACGCGGCGTCACCGTGCTGCTCTCCGGCATCGACCCCGGCCACGACCAGGTGCTGGCCACCCTCGGCGTCGCCGACCGGCTGCGCCGCGACGGCCTGGTCTTCCCCGACACCCCAGCCGCCATCCGGTACGCCCGGACCGTCGTGCTGCCCGGCAGAGAGGGCCTGGCCGGCGACGACGCTCAGGAGGTGGCCAGGGCTGGGTGAGCAGCGTCGTCACGCTCCCGGCTGAGGAAGAAGGTGCGAGCGGAAGCGACGAGGTCGGGCTTCGGGTGGCCGGTGTTGAGCAGGTCGATGCTTCCTCGCCCGGTCGCTGAGTCGGGCGACCCCCGGTTCAGGTGACTGGCGGCCCGTGCCCGCCGCTACCAGACGATCACGTCGAAGGTGAGCGTCTTCCCTGGTTCGTAGCGCTTGACGGTCAACCACGCCCAACGTCTTTCTGTCGTCCGCACACAGAAGGACTGGCCTGTCCGGAGTTGTTCGCTGAGGATTTCGTTCTGCCGGGTGACGGACGTCTCGCAGGCGCTCTCGGACGGCGTCCCGTCGATCACGACGACGTCACCAGGGGTCCGCACCGGTGGCGACCCGCGGCTCAGGTGCACGTCCACGCCCTGACCGGACGAATAGCCGTACTGGACGTTCCAGTTCGGGGCCGTGGAGTCGAGGTCGAGGGAGTAGCTCAGCGAGAGGGTGACCCCCTCCCCGGTGCGACTCGGAGACTTCACGCCGCCGGAGGTCGGGCTCGCGGAGGTGCTCGGGTCGGGGGCATCGGTCGGATCGGTGGGACCGCCGGTCGGTGTCGCCGAGCGTGTCGGCGTCGGGATGGCAACCGTCGGGACAGCGGGTGTCGGCCGGTCCTCGGGGGAGGGGGTCGCCGCGACCGGCGTACGTGCACCGGCCGGATCCCGGCCCACGATGCGGTCGGTGGCCGCGCCGGTCACCGCCGACAGGACCACGAGGAACAGCACCACCAGGGTGGCGAGAACCGGGCGACGCTGCATCCAGAGCCACCCCAGCGCCCAGCAGGCCGCGGCGAGGCCGGCGAGCCCGACCGCCACCACGGCCCAGGCGCCGGCGCTGGTCAGCCACTGCATGACACCCGCCACCGCGCCCACCACGCCGGCAACCGTCGACACCAGCACGACCCGTCTGTCCGAAGGTGGTGGACTCGGCTGGTTCACTGCGCCGCTCCGGGTCGCTCATCGGTGCCGAGGCGAAGATCGGGGGACATGGCTCCATTCGACGCCGCACTCCTCAGTGGAGCCAGGAAGTGTTGCCCATCCGACAGTCCTGCTCGGGATGCGGTTACGGGATGGACCAGCATCCTTGCACTGGAATTGTGTGCCGGCTGGGTCGGGGCATGTCGCTGCTGGCGGAGGCGGCGCAGGCCGTGGACCCGATCAAGGCGGAGCGCCTGCGGGAGTTGGCGACGGAGAGCTTCTGGTCGTCGGCGAAACTGCTGGAGGGTTCAGAGGTGAAGCTCCGCCAGGTCGGCTGGGCGGACCTGAGGAACGAGAAGTTCCACGGCGACCCGGATCCGCAGCCGTCGCTGGTGGCGGGCGGGGAGAACCTGGTCGGCGGGCTCGGGCTGATGCAGCAGGCGCTCGGTGATCCGCAGCCAGAGCCCCACATCGGGGCCGTCGGTGTTTCCCCGCGAGGAGGCCGAGTAGACGGTCCGGGCGTTTCGGCGTGGCATTCCCACGCTGGGTACGCCCGGCGTCGCCGGTGGCACCGCGCCCGTTGACGAGCGGAGGCGGTGCACCCGCGCAACGCTGTCGAGCTGACGTCGTAGACGGTTCGCCGCCGTCTGGTGGTGCCGCGCGGCCCGGACGTCACCGCCCCGCGAGCACCGATCATCCGCTCACGAGGACGGCCCGCCGCGGCGGCTACTCCGGGACGCGGCGGTAGGCGCCGTCGCTGGCCGAGGTCGCCATCGAGGCGTACGCGCGCAGCGCCGCCGACACCGGCCGCTGCCGGTCCACCGGCGTGTACGGCCTGTCGCGCTTCTCCTGGGCGATCCGCCGGGCCTCCAGCACGTCGGGGGCCACGTTCAGCTCGATCGACCGGCCCGGGATGTCGATGACGATCTCGTCGCCGGGCTCGACGAGCGCGATCAGCCCGCCGGAGGCCGCCTCGGGTGAGACGTGCCCGATGGAGAGCCCGGAGGTGCCGCCGGAGAACCGGCCGTCGGTGAGCAGCGCGCAGGAGCGGCCCAGCCCCCGGCCCTTGAGGAACGAGGTGGGGTAGAGCATCTCCTGCATGCCGGGGCCGCCCTTCGGCCCCTCGTAGCGGATGACCACCACGTCGCCGGCGACGATCCGCTTGTTGAGGATCGCCTCGACGGCGTCGTCCTGCGACTCGTAGACCTTGGCCGGGCCCCGGAAGGTCAGGCACTCCTCGGGCACCCCGGCGGTCTTCACCACACAGCCCTGCGGTGCCAGGTTGCCGTGCAGGATGGCCAGGCCGCCGTCGGCGCTGTAGGCGTGCGCGAGGTCCCGTACGCAGCCCCCGGCCGCGTCGGTGTCCAGCGACGACCAGCGGTTGGTGGTGGAGAACGGCTCGGTGGTGCGCACCCCGCCCGGGGCGGCGTGGAACAGCTCGACCGCCTCCCCGGTCGCCGACCCGCCCCGGACGTCCCAGTCGGCCAGCCAGCGCTGCAGGCTGGGGGAGTGCACCGCGTGCACGTCGCGGTGCAGCAGGCCGGCCCGGTCCAGTTCGCCGAGGATGGCCGGGATTCCGCCGGCCCGGTGCACGTCCTCCATGTGGTACTGCGGGGAGTTCGGGGCGACCTTGGCCAGGCACGGCACCCGGCGGGAGACGGCGTCGATGTCGGCGACGCCGAAGTCCAGCTCGGCCTCGCGGGCGGCGGCGAGCAGGTGCAGGATCGTGTTGGTCGAGCCGCCCATCGCCACGTCCAGGGCGACCGCGTTCTCGAACGCGGCCCGGCTCGCGACGGCGCGCGGCAGCACGGAGGCGTCGTCGCCGTCGTACCACCGCTTGGCGATCTCCACGACGGTGCGGCCGGCCTCGACGAAGAGCGACCGGCGCGCGGCGTGGGTGGCCAGCGTCGAGCCGTTGCCCGGCAGCGCCAGGCCGATCGCCTCGGTGAGGCAGTTCATCGAGTTGGCGGTGAACATGCCGGAGCACGAGCCGCAGGTCGGGCAGGCCGACCGCTCGATCTCGCCGAGCTGGTCGTCGGTGACCGCCTCGTTCGAGGAGGCGATCATGGCGTCGATCAGGTCGATCTTGGAGTGCACGACGCCCTCGATCGCCATCGTCTTGCCGGCCTCCATCGGCCCGCCGGAGACGAAGACGGTCGGGACGTTCAGCCGTAGGGCGGCCAGCAGCATCCCCGGGGTGATCTTGTCGCAGTTGGAGATGCAGACCAGGGCGTCCGCGCAGTGCGCGTTCACCATGTACTCGACCGCGTCGGCGATCAGCTCCCGGCTGGGCAGGGAGTAGAGCATGCCGCCGTGGCCCATGGCGATGCCGTCGTCGACCGCGATGGTGTTGAACTCGCGGCCCACCCCGCCGGCCTCGGCCACCGCCTCGGCGACCAGGCCACCCATGTCCTTGAGATGCACGTGACCGGGTACGAACTGGGTGAAGCTGTTCGCGATGGCGACGATCGGCTTGCCGAAGTCGTCGTCGGTCATCCCGGTGGCCCGCCACAGGGCCCGGGCGCCGGCCATCGTCCGACCGTGCGTGGAGGTCTTCGACCGCAGCTCAGGCATGCCCACCAGTGTGACACCGCCGCCCCGGCGGCCGGTGGGCGTGCGCGCCGTGTCCCAAAGGATGCACACCCGGGCTCCCGCGCGGGGCCGGCATCCGGCACAGTTGGCACGTGCAGTTCCCCCCGGGCATGGTCGCGGTCGCGGTGCTGTGCGGGTTGGTCGCCGCGGCGGCCACCACGCTCTCGGTCGCCGGCTCCCGCCGCCGCCCCGGGCCGCACCGGCAGGCGTACGCGCTGCTCGCCGCCGCGTCCGTGGTGGCGCTGGCCACTCTGCTGCTCGGGGTGGCCGTGGCGCCCTGGACCGCCGGGCACGCCGGCGACCGGAGCACCGGCTGGGCCGGCGTCGTGTCGATCGGCACGGCGACGGCCGGGCTGCTCTTCTCCGCCGCTCTGCTCCGGTCGCCCGGCGTGGCCGCCACGGCGGCGGCCACCGCCCGGACGGCGCTCGACGGCCTGGTGATGGCGGCGGCGCTCTGGTTCGTCGGCTGGGTGCTCTTCTCCGAGCCCACCCGCCTGCTCGGCGGCGCCACCCCGATGGCCTGCGTGCCGATCCTGCTCGCCACCCTCAGCGCGGCCCTGACCGCCGGGCTCGCCCTCATCGTGGCCTTCCGCGCTCCGCCGCCGCGCGGTCGCGCCGCCTGGCTCGGCGCCGGGGCCACCGCCGTGACCTGCGGCGGCCTCGGCCTCGCCACCGGCCTCTGCCAGGCGGGGCCGACCGTGGCGCTGGTCGGGGCGGGCGTGCTCGCCGCCGGCCTGGTGGCCGCCGCGTGGGCCGCCCGCCGGCTGGACGCGGCGGCGCGGCCCGCCCTCGACCTGATCCGCCGCGACGGCGCGTACGCGTTCGTGCCGATGTTCGCCATGGCCGCCTCGGCGATGTACCACCTGCTGCAGGACGGCCGGTTCGACGCGCTCGGCATCGTGGCGGGCAGCGTGGAGGGCTTCGCCCTGGTGACCCGGCAGTACCTGACGCTGCGCGACGTGCGCGGCTACGCCCGGCGGCTGGCCGAGCGCGAGGCGCACTTCCGGGAGTTGGCGCACACCGACCAGCTGACCGGGCTGGCGAACCGGCGGGGGCTGTTGCGGGCGCTGCACCGCTGCGCCGACGCCGGCGTCCCCGGCGTGCTGCTCGGGCTCGACCTCGACGGCTTCAAGCACGTCAACGACATGCGGGGCCACGACGTGGGCGACGCGGTGCTGGCCGAGGTGGGCGAGCGACTGCGCACGAACCTGCGCCCCGGCGACGTCGCGGCCCGCCTCGGCGGCGACGAGTTCGCGGTGCTGGTGCACGGGCACCCCGCCGACGCGGGCCGGGTCGCCGAGCGCCTGCTCGGGGTGTTGGGGCGCGCCTACGAGCAGCCCGAGGGGCCGGTCTTCCTGTCGGTGAGCATCGGGGTGGCGGGCTGGGCCGACGAGCCCGACGTGGAGCTGCTGCTGCGCCACGCCGACCTGGCGTTGCGCTACGCCAAGCAGCAGGGCAAGAACCGGATCGAGCGCTACGACGCCGCGTACGACCAGCTGCTGCGCCGGCGCACGACGCTGGAGCACGAGCTGCGCGGCGCGATCGAGCGCGACGAGCTGCGCCTGGTGTTCCAGCCGGTGGCCTCGCTGCCCTCGGTGCGTCCCGTCGGCGCGGAGGCGCTGCTGCGCTGGCGCCATCCGGTGCTGGGCAACGTCGGTCCGGACGAGTTCATCCCGCTGGCCGAGGAGTGCGGGATGATCGCCAAGCTGGGCGCCTGGGTGCTGCACCAGGCGTGCCACCAGCTCTCCCGCTGGCTGGCCGACGGCCACGACGTCTGGGTATCGGTCAACGTGTCCCCCCGCGAGCTGCACGCCCCGGAGTACGTGGTCCAGGTCGCCGAGGCGCTGCGCGCCCACCACGTGCCGCCGCAGCGGCTGGTGCTGGAGGTCACCGAGCACGCCGTCGCGACCGACCTGGACGAGCTGATCCGGCGGTTGACGGCGCTGCGGGCCACCGGTGTCCGCATCGCGCTGGACGACTTCGGCGCGGGCTACTCGTCGCTCGGGCAGCTGCGTCGCCTGCCCATCGACATCCTCAAGATCGATCACGGGCTGGTCGCGGAGCACGAGCCGGTGCGGCCGGTGGACAGGGACGGCCCGGCGTTCGCGCCGATGGTCGACATCGTCATGCGCCTCGGCCACCAGCTCGGCCTGGAGGTCGTCGCCGAGGGGGTCACCACGCCGACCGAGCTGGCCGCCGTGGTGGCCGCCGGCTGCCGGTTCGGTCAGGGAGCGCTCTTCGGCTGGGGCGTTCCCGCCGAGCACCTGGAGGCGATGCTGGACGCGGCCACGTCGCCGGGGGCCCGCCCCGCCCCGGTCGCCGCCCCGGCCGTCCCGCCCGCGTCGCCGCCGCCGCGCCGGCTGCCGACGTTGCCCGCCCCGCGCTCCTCCGAGCAGGAGTCCGCGCAGGTGGAGTGGGGTCGCTAGGCGCCCGGACGGGTGAAATCCGACGGCCCGTCAACCAACATGTGGGATCAGTTGACTCATCGCGTGAGATGCGTCAGGCTTGACCGCATGTCGTCGTACCGGTCGCTGCGAGTACTTACCTGAGCGCACTCTCTCCACGTCGAGAGTGCGCTGGCCCCGTGCATCCTGCACGAGGGCTTTTTTGTTGCCGTCGAACCCATCGACGCCGGGCCCTGCCCGCGTCACCCGCTCGAACAGCCGCACCCACTCCAGCCGAAGGCCTGAACCGCCATGACGAGACCCACGCCAGAGACACTCGCCCACTCCGCCCGCCGGGCCCGCACGGTCGCCGAGCCCACGGGCGACGCCGAGCCCGCCGGCGCCGCCCGCGTCGCGGCCACCCCGACCGTCCCGGGGGTACGCACACCCGCCCCGGCCCAGGTCAGCGGCGCCGGTTCCCTCGTGCGGTCCCTCGAGGCGCTCGGCGTCGACGTCGTCTTCGGCATCCCGGGCGGCGCCATCCTGCCGGCGTACGACCCGCTCTACGACTCCACGGTCCGGCACATCCTGGTCCGCCACGAGCAGGGCGCCGGGCACGCGGCGACGGGCTACGCCCAGGCGACCGGCCGGGTGGGGGTCTGCATCGCCACCTCCGGCCCGGGCGCGACGAACCTGGTCACCCCGATCGCCGACGCGCACATGGACTCGGTGCCGATCGTGGCCATCACCGGTCAGGTCGCGCGGCCCTCGATCGGCACGGACGCCTTCCAGGAGGCGGACATCCAGGGCATCACCCTGCCGATCACCAAGCACAACTTCCTGGTGCAGGAGGCGGAGGAGATCCCGCGGGTGCTGGCCGAGGCCTTCCACCTGGCCGCCACCGGCCGGCCCGGGCCGGTCCTGGTCGACATCCCCAAGGACGTCCTGCAGGCGGCGACCACCTTCACCTGGCCGCCGACGCTGGACCTGCCCGGCTACCGCCCTACCCTGCATCCGCACGGCAAGCAGATCCGCGAGGCGGCCCGGCTGATGGCCGGCGCGCGACGCCCGGTGCTCTACGTCGGCGGTGGCGTGCTGAGGGCCGGCGCCACGGAGGGGCTGCGCCGGCTGGCCGAGCTGACGGGGATCCCGGTGGTCACCACGCTGATGGCGCTCGGCGCGTTCCCCGACTCGCACCCGCAGCACCTGGGCATGCCCGGCATGCACGGCACGGTCTCCGCGGTGTACGGCCTGCAGCGGGCCGACCTGATCGTGGCCCTGGGCGCCCGCTTCGACGACCGGGTCACCGGCAAGCTGGACTCGTTCGCCCCGGACGCGACCGTGGTGCACGCCGACATCGACCCGGCCGAGATCGGCAAGAACCGGCACGCGGACGTCCCGATCGTCGGCGACGCCCGGCACGTCATCGACGAGCTGATCGCGGCGGTGAGCACCGAGCAGGCGGCCGGCCGGCGTACCGACCTCGCCGACTGGTGGACCCAGCTCGACGACCTGCGCCAGCGGTACCCGCTGGGCTACGACGACCCGGACGACGGCACCCTCTCCCCGCAGTACGTGATCAAGCGGCTCGGCGAGCTGGTCGGCCCGGACGCGATCTACGTGGCGGGGGTCGGCCAGCACCAGATGTGGGCCTCGCAGTTCATCTCCTACGAGAAGCCGTACACCTGGTTGAACTCCGGCGGCCTCGGCACGATGGGTTACGCGGTGCCGGCGGCGATGGGCGCCAAGGTCGGCAAGCCGGACACGGTGGTGTGGGCGGTCGACGGCGACGGCTGCTTCCAGATGACCAACCAGGAGCTGGCCACCTGCGCGCTGGAGGGCATCCCGGTCAAGATCGCCGTGATCAACAACGGCAACCTCGGCATGGTGCGGCAGTGGCAGACGCTGTTCTACGGCGAGCGCTACTCCAACACCGACCTCGGCACCCACAAGCACCGCATCCCCGACTTCGTGAAGCTCGCCGAGGCCCTCGGCTGCGTGGGGCTGCGCTGCGAGAACGCCGAGGACGTCGACCGGACCATCGCCGCCGCGATGGCCATCGAGGACGCCCCGGTGGTCATCGACTTCGTCGTCGGCAAGGACGCCATGGTGTGGCCGATGGTCGCCGCCGGCACCAGCAACGACGAGATCATGTTCGCCCGGGGCGTCCGCCCGGCCTTCGACGAGGATGACATCTGACATGAGCGAGCAACGCGAGCGAATCACCAGGCTCAGCCCCGTGCCGCGTCAGGGCACGACCGAGCGGAGCGAGGTCGTGGCATGACCATGCACACCCTGAGCGTCCTGGTGGAGAACAAGCCGGGCGTCCTGGCCCGGGTCTCCGGCCTGTTCTCCCGGCGCGGCTTCAACATCGACAGCCTCGCCGTCGGCGAGACCGAGAACCCGGACGTCTCGCGGATCACCATCGTGGTCAACGCCGAGTCGTCACCGCTGGAGCAGGTCACCAAGCAGCTCAACAAGCTGGTCAACGTGCTCAAGATCGTCGAGCTGGACCCGCAGGTCTCGGTCGCCCGGGAACTGCTCCTGGTCAAGGTGCGCGCCGACCGCGCGGCCCGGGCCCAGGTGCTGGAGACGGTCAGCCTGTTCCGGGCCCGGGTCGTCGACGTGGCACCGGACACCCTGACCGTCGAGGCCACCGGCACCCCGGACAAGCTCGACGCGCTGCTGCGCGACCTCGAACCCTTCGGGATCAAGGAGATGGTCCAGTCGGGACTGGTGGCGATCGGGCGCGGCTCGCGCTCCATCACCGCCGGGCCCTCGCTCCGGGCCGCCTGACCCCGACCCGGCCGGCGCCCGCGTGCCGGTCGGGACCGCCCGACCAGGCCGGCGCCGTGCGTCGCCTGGGACCGACACCGCACAGATCCACGGCGGGCCGCCGGGCCGCCGTACGAAAGGGAAACCATGAGCGTTGAGGTGTTCTACGACGACGATGCCGACCTGGGCCTGATCCAGGGCCGCAAGGTCGCGGTGATCGGGTACGGCAGCCAGGGCCACGCCCACGCCCTGTCGCTGCGCGACTCCGGCGTCGACGTGGTGGTCGGTCTGCCCGAGGGCTCCAAGAGCCGCGTCAAGGCCGAGGAGCAGGGCCTGCGGGTGGCCACGCCGGCCGAGGCGGCGGCCGAGGCCGACGTCATCATGATCCTCGCGCCGGACACCGCCCAGCGCAGCATCTACGCCGAGTCGATCGCGCCGAACCTGGCTCCCGGCAAGGCGCTCTTCTTCGGGCACGGCTTCAACATCCGCTACGGGCTGATCAAGCCCCCGGCCGAGGTCGACGTGGCGATGGTCGCGCCGAAGGGCCCGGGGCACCTGGTCCGCCGCCAGTACGTCGACGGCAAGGGCGTGCCCTGCCTGGTCGCCGTCGAGCAGGACGCCAGCGGCACCGCCCTCGCGCTGGCCCTGTCGTACGCCAAGGGCATCGGCGGCACCCGGGCCGGCGCCATCCGGACCACCTTCACCGAGGAGACCGAGACCGACCTCTTCGGCGAGCAGGCGGTGCTCTGCGGCGGCGCGGCGGCGCTCGTGCAGACCGGCTTCGAGGTGCTCACCGAGGCGGGTTACGCCCCCGAGGTGGCCTACTTCGAGTGCCTGCACGAGCTGAAGCTGATCGTCGACCTCATGTACGAGGGCGGCATCGCGAAGATGCGCTACAGCATCTCCGACACGGCCGAGTACGGCGACCTCTCCCGGGGGCCGCGCGTCATCGACGCCCGGGTCAAGGAGGAGATGCGCAAGATCCTCAGTGAGGTCCAGTCCGGCGAGTTCGCCCGGGAGTGGGTGGCCGAGGACGAGGCCGGCCGGCCCAACTTCAGCAAGTGGCAGGCCGAGGGCGCGGCGCACCCGATCGAGGAGACCGGCCGCAAGCTGCGCGGCATGATGAGCTGGGTCGACCGGCCGATCACCGAGACCGCCTGACGCGTTCTCCCCGGCGGTCCGGCCCGGGCGCTCTCCCCGGCGCCCGGTCGGGCCGCCTCCTCGTCCGACCACCACCTCCCTGTCCGCACCACCACCGACGCCGCTCGTCGCGCCGGCCGGCGCCGAGCGGCACACCCGCGCCCGGGCGCCGCGTCGCGCGCCGTTCACCGGCCGGTCGTCACCCGTTGTGAGGGCACTCACCCCACGGTCCGGGACCTCCCGGCCGGCCCGCCCCCTACGATCGCGGGTAGGTGCGTAGCCGGCACCTGACGGCCATGGCCCGGATCAGCGCAGGGCGCAGCGCGGCGTCCCGCAGCCCGGCCCACCGCTCTGACGACAACTACGAGGACCAATGACTCCTGTCGTACTGATCGCCGAAGAACTCGCACCCGCCGCCATCGAGGTGCTCGCCCACGACTTCGACGTCCGTCACGTCGACGGCACCGACCGGCCGGCCCTGCTCTCGGCGCTCTCCGAGGCCGACGCCGTCATCGTGCGCAGCGCCACCCAGATCGACGCCGAGGCGATCGCCGCCGCGCCCCGGCTGAAGGTCGTCGCCCGGGCGGGCGTGGGTCTGGACAACGTCGAGGTGCCGGCCGCCACCGCGCGGGGCGTCATGGTCGTCAACGCCCCCACCTCGAACATCGTCTCCGCCGCCGAGCAGGCCCTCGCGCTGCTGCTCGCCGTGGCCCGCAACACCGCCAGCGCCAGCGCGGCGCTGAAGGCGGGGGAGTGGAAGCGGTCGAAGTACACCGGCGTCGAGATCCAGGGCAAGACCGTCGGCGTGGTCGGCCTCGGCCGCATCGGCGTGCTCTTCGCCCAGCGGATCGCCGCCTTCGGCACCCGGCTGATCGCGTACGACCCCTACATCCAGCCCGCCCGCGCGGCCCAGCTCGGCGTCCGCCTCGTGGGCCTGGAGGAGCTGCTGCGGGAGAGCGACTTCATCTCGATCCACCTGCCGAAGACCCCGGAGACCGTCGGGCTGATCGGTGAGAAGGAGCTGGCCGTCGTCAAGCCGGGCGTCCGGATCGTCAACGCCGCCCGGGGCGGGCTGGTCGACGAGCAGGCGCTGGCCGACGCGATCGCCGAGGGCCGGGTCGCCGGCGCGGGCGTGGACGTCTACGCCAAGGAGCCCTGCACCTCCTCGCCGCTGTTCGCCTTCGACAACGTGGTCGCCACCCCGCACCTGGGCGCCTCCACCGGCGAGGCGCAGGACAAGGCCGGCCTGGCCGTGGCCCGGAGCGTGAAGCTGGCGTTGCAGGGCGAGTTCGTGCCGGACGCCGTGAACGTGCAGGCCGGCGGCGTGGTCGCCGAGGACGTGCGACCGCTGCTGCCGCTGGCCGAGAAGCTCGGCCGGGCCTTCACCGCCGTCGCGGGCGGGGTCGCCGCCAGCGTCACCGTCGAGGTGCGCGGCGAGATCGTCAACCACGACGTGTCGGTGCTGAAGCTCGCCGCCACCAAGGGGCTGTTCAGCTCGGTGGTCGAGGAGCAGGTCACCTACGTCAACGCGCCGCACCTGGCCGCCGAGCGCGGCGTCGAGGTCACGCTGGTCGCCCAGGCCGACGCGGTCGACCACCCCAGCCTGGTCACCGTCCGCGGCGCGCTGCCCGACGGCCGTACGGTCAGCGTCTCCGGCACGGTGACCACCGCCGGCGGCCGCGACGTCATCAAGCTCACCGAGGTCGACGGCTTCGACGTGGAGATCGGCGCGGAGGGCATCCTCGTCTTCCTGCGCTACGCCGACCGCCCCGGCGTGGTCGGCACGGTCGGCACGCTGCTCGGCGAGGCCGGCGTCAACATCGCGGCGATGCAGGTGGCCCGCCGCGAGGCCGGCGGCGAGACCCTGATGACCCTCACCGTCGACCAGGCGCTCGGCGCCGACCTGCTCACCTCGGCGGCGGACTCGATCGGCGCGGTCGCGGCCAGCGCGGCGGACCTGCGCGACGAGTGACCCGAGCGCACGACCGCGGGGGCCCGGCCGACGCGCCGGGCCCCTCGTCGTCGGGGGAGCGGTCAGCCGGGCAGCCGGGCCGGCGGCGGGTAGACCGAGCCGTCCTGGGCGTCGAAGAGCATCAGGTCGTACGCGCCGGCCAGCCGCTCGATGTCGAGCAGCACCTGGTCCTCGCACGTGGGGTGCAGGTTCAGCTCCACGTGGTCGCTGGCCGCGTGCAGCGGCGCCACCGCCCAGGGGGTGCCCGGTCCGGCCGGCCGGTCCGGATAGCTGCCGGTGATGGCCCGGTAGAACCCCACCACCCGCGGGTCCGGGTACCGGTCGACGTGCTGGCCCTGCCGGCACCGCAGCACCGCCGCCCGCACGTCCTCGGGTGTCGCCCCGTCCGCCAGGGCCCACACGCTCAGATCGAAACTCACGGCGGACAGCGTGCCATCCGGGCGTCGCCGCGTCGAAATCACCCCGCCACCGACGCGGTCACGCTCCTGTCGCGACAGTCCGCTGTGGAGACCCTTGCGTTGAGTTGCGTCGATTCGCTAGCGTACCGGTGCGGTCACTGGCCGAGCTCGCGGCGTGGGCCCGTCTTCGGGTGGCGAGGTCGACGTCCGGCCGGCCGGCCCGCACCCCTCGATTGCGCGAGCCACGCGCACTCGTCGCTGACCGGCCCTCACGGTCGTTGCCGAGACCGTGGGGGCCGATCGCGGGTCCGGCCCGCTGTCCGGGCGACGTGGGCCGCGTTCAGCGGCGGTGGGTGAAGAGCGCGCGATAGTCCGAGCCGTTGCGGAACCACGCCAACCCGGCCGGCCCGGCGGCGTAGAGCGCGGTGGCGTAGGCGTCGGCGACGGCGAGGTCCGGCCCGACGACCGTCGCGGCGACCAACTGGTCGGCGGGTTCGCCGGTGTGCGGGTCCACCACGTGGCCCTGCCGTCCGCTCACCCCCGAGGTGCCGACCGCGCCGGCCGTCATCTCCAGCACGAGCGGCGCCCGGTGCCGGTCCGTCGGGTGGTGCACCGCCACCCGCCACGGGCCGCCGTGCGCCGCGTGTCCGCGTACGACCAGGTCGGCGCCACTGAGCACGGCGTAGTCGTGCACGCCCGCGGCGCGCAGCCGGGCGGCGGCCCGCTCCACCGCCCACCCGCCGAGCAGTCCGCCGGGGTCGAAGCCGCCCGGCACCGCCCAGGCGTCGAACCAGCCGTCGGTGGCCGCCCGCATCGCCGCGCAGCGGCCCACCAGGTCGGCCAGCGGCGGGTACGAGTCGGGGCTGATCTCGCCCCGACGCAGCCGGGAGACCAGGCTCTCCGGCCGGGCCGGGCCGTAGGTGATGTCGACCGCCCGCAGCTCCGCGACCGCGTCGCGCAGCGCCTCCCCGACGGCGCGTCGGCCCAGCCACTCGGGGGCGTTGAGCAGCAGCGAGTATTCCGCCGTCGAGGTCCGCACGGTGTGCTGGACGGCGATCCGGTCCTCACCGACCGGGCGGGGCCGGTCCACCCGGTGGTTGCGGGCTCCCAGCCGCAGGTCCGGCCGGTGTGGCCGGAAGCCCGACTGGTCCACCCAGCGGGTCCGTGGCTGCTGGTCGATCCGCATGACGCTGCTCCCTCGCTGACGCCGGCCGCGTCGTCGTGGCCTCCGTCACGGGCCCCCGTAGACCCGCTCGTCCCCACGCTAGGCAGCGGAGATGACCTCGTCATGAATGCCAGCTGGGAGGATGCTGTGCATCTTCATTTCCCGCATGATGGAAGGTTCGTACCGGGAGTCGGGACGTCGGCGTACGGTCGGACGAAACGGCGAGGCGAGGGGGCACAGGGACGTGGCACGGATCGCGGTGGTGGCCGGGGACGGGATCGGACCCGAGGTGGTCGCGCAGGCCCGCAAGGTCATCGACGCGGTGCTGCCGGGGGTGGACGCCACCGAGTACGACCTCGGCGCCGCCCGCTGGCACCGCACCGGCGAGGTGCTGCCCGACTCGGTGCTCACCGAGCTGGCCGGGCACGACGCGATCCTGCTCGGCGCCGTGGGCGACCCGACCGTCCCGCCCGGCGTGCTGGAGCGGGGGCTGCTGCTCAAGCTGCGTTTCGCCTTCGACCAGTACGTCAACCTGCGCCCGTCGCGGCTCTGGCCCGGCGTGGCGGGGCCGCTGGCGAGCGTCAAGCCCGGCGAGGTCGACCTGGTGGTGGTCCGCGAGGGCACCGAGGGCCTCTACGCCGGCGCCGGTGGCGCGCTGCACCGGGGCACCCCGGCGGAGGTGGCCACCGAGGAGAGCCTGAACACCCGCCACGGCGTGGAACGGGTGATCCGCGACGCCTTCGCCCGCGCCTCGCGCCGGGAACGGCGCAAGGTCACCCTCGTGCACAAGACCAACGTGCTCACCCACGCCGGCTCGTTGTGGGCGCGCGCGTTCGACGCCGTGGCCGCCGAGCACCCCGACGTGGCCACGGAGTACCAGCACGTCGACGCCGCCGCGATGTTCCTGGTCACCCAGCCGCAGCGCTACGACGTGGTGGTCACCGACAACCTGTTCGGCGACATCCTCACCGACATCGCCGCCGCCGTCACCGGCGGCATCGGGTTGGCCGCCAGCGGCAGCATCAACCCCGAGGGCGCGCACCCCTCGATGTTCGAGCCGGTGCACGGCTCGGCGCCGGACATCGCCGGGCGCGGCGTGGCCGACCCGGTGGCGGCCGTACTCTCGGCGGCCCTGCTGCTCGACCAGCTCGGGCACGCCGACGCCGCCGCCCGGGTCACCGCGGCGGTGGGCGTGGAGCTGGCCGGCCGGGCCCCGGGGGCGGCACTGCGCACCGAGGAGGTCGGCGACCGGCTGGCCGCGTACGCCACCTCGTGAGGTGACCGACCGTCCCACCCAGAGTGACCATCACGCCGCCCGGCCGCATCCGGCCCGGCGGTGACAGCCGCGCGTCGGTACGACCGGCAGGCGGCGCTACCCGCTCCACTACCGTTCGGGGTAAGTTTCTCGCACCAGTTTCTCGGCATGCGGACCCGTGTGCCGTAGCCCCGCAGGGAGGTCAGCGCGATGAGCGGTGGTGACAAGCTCGACTTCGAGATCCGTCCGAATCCCGCGCCGGTATCCGTCACCGACCGGGCCGCCCTGCTGGCCAACCCGGGCTTCGGTCGGGTCTTCACCGACCACATGGTCACGATCCGTCACGCCGAGGGCAAGGGCTGGTACGACGCCCGGGTCGAGGCGCGTGCGCCGATCCCGATGGACCCGGCCGCCGCGGTGCTGCACTACGCGCAGGAGATCTTCGAAGGGCTGAAGGCCTACCGGACGGCCGACGGCGGGGTCACCATGTTCCGTCCCGAGGCCAACGCCGCCCGGTTCGGCATCTCCGCGCGGCGCATGGCGATGCCGGTGCTGCCCGAGGACGCCTTCGTCGACTCACTGCGCCTCCTCGTCGAGATCGACCGGGACTGGATCCCCGAGGGTGAGGACGGCAGCCTCTACCTGCGGCCGTTCATGTTCGCCAGCGAGGTGTTCCTCGGCGTCCGGCCGGCCAACGAGTACCTCTACGTGGTGATCGCCTCGCCGGTCGGCGCGTACTTCTCCGGCGGGGTGAAGCCGGTGACGGTCTGGGTCTCCCCGGACTACATCCGGGCGGCCCCGGGAGGCACCGGCGCGGCGAAGTGCGGCGGCAACTACGCCGCCTCCCTGGTGGCGCAGGCCGAGGCGATCGAGCACGGCTGCGACCAGGTGGTCTTCCTGGACGCGGTGGAGCGCCGCTACGTCGACGAGCTGGGCGGCATGAACGTGTTCTTCGTCTACGACGACGGCAGCGTGGTCACGCCGCCGCTGACCGGCGCGATCCTGGCCGGCATCACCCGGGAGTCGGTGCTCACCCTGGCGGCCGACGCCGGACACCGCGTCGAGGAACGGCCCGTGAGCTTCGCCGACTGGCAGGCGGACGCCGCGAGCGGCCGGCTGCGCGAGGTCTTCGCCTGCGGCACCGCCGCGGTCGTGACCCCGATCGGGCAGGTGCGTTTTCCCGACGGCGAGTTCCTGATCGGCGGCGGCGAGCCCGGCCCGGTCACGACGGCCCTGCGCCAGCAGCTCGTCGATCTCCAGCGGGGCAGGGCCGACGACCCGCACGGCTGGGTCCGCCGCATCCTCTGACGGCGCGGTCGGCTCCACCCGTCCGTCCACGTCACACCCGCCGTCCCGCGCAGCCCTGCGCGGGACGGCGTCGGCGTGGGCTCAGTCGAGCAGGTGGTCGCGCAGGGCGGCGAGCTGGGCGTCGGTGACGCCGGCGTGGCGCAGGTAGCCCTCGACCGAGCCGTGGGCCGCCCGCAGTTCGGCGAGGAAGAGCGTCATGGCCTCGGCGGGGCACGTCAGCACCGGCAGGGTCTGACCGGTCCGCCGGCCGGTGGACTCGAACCAGGCGCGGTAGCGCTCGCCGGCCTCGGTACTCAGGGCGTAGTCGGCGGCGATGTCGTCGTCACCGACGCCGAGCACCGCGAGGGTGAGGCCGCAGACGATGCCGGTGCGGTCCTTGCCGGCGACGCAGTGCACGACCACGGGGGCGTTGGCGCAGTCGGCGATCAGCCCGATCGCCTCGGCGAGCCCGGCGGTGCCGGTGCCGGCCAGGTCGGCGTAGCGGTCGGCCAGGTAGCGGGCCAGGTCGGTGCCGGGCCGGTAGAGCCGCTCGCCCCACTCGGTGTGTTCGGGGTGGATGTTGCGCCAGGTCAGGCCGTCGAAGTGGGGGACACGGCCGTCGCGCTCCACCTCGTACGGACGGCGCAGGTCGATGACCGTGCGCACGCCGAGGGCGGCGAACGCCTCCCGGTCGGTGTCGTCGATGCGGTGCAGCGAGTCGGAGCGGTAGAGCCGCCCGAGGCGCACCGGGCGACCGTCGTGGCCGCGATGGCCGCCGACGTCGCGGAAGTTGAACATGGTGGCGAAGGGAATCCTGCGACCGTCCTCGGTGGAGTCCACGCTGACACGGTAACGGCCTCCCGTGCTCCACGGGAGGCCGTCGCGCCGGTGCTGCCGGTCAGCGGGCGGTGCCGGGCGGGATGGCCGAGTACGTCTCGCCGTAGTAGCCGCCGAGCCGGTCCCGGTAGGTCGGGTCGGTGTCGGCGCTCTCGTCGTACTCCGGGGCGGCCTTGATCTGGTCCTTGCTCCGGTCGACGTGCACCTTGCGCTCGTCGTGGTCGACGTGGTTGACGGTGCCGGCCGGGATCATCACCTTCCGGCCGAAGATCCACGGTCCGGTGTCGACCACGAGGTAGCTGTCGTTGACCTCGTGGCTGGCGCTGTCGATCTTGCCGATGCCGCCGTCGGTGGCCTCGACCTTGTAGCCGACGAGGTCGGCGTCGGCGACCCTCGCGGTGTCCCGGTAACGCCACGGGTCGAACGTGCCGGCCGGGGCGCCGCCGGCGAACTCGCCCTGGCCGCCGCCGCGCAGCGGGTCCGGGCTGCCGTGGGTGCTGTGCGGGTCGAGCGTGTCCATCTGACAACTCCTGCCCCGACTGTCGCCAGTCGTCTCGCCGGTCGGTGTCCTCTGCCTCCTGCGGGGAGCTACCCGGGCGGTCGGCACCGGAAACGGGACCGGGCGGGGCGGACGCCGGAGACGACGGTGGGCCGGCGCCGCGAGCGCGGCGCCGGCCCACCGGGCGTACGCGTCAGGCGAGCGCGGCCTGGGCGTCCAGGGTGACCGCGGCGGCGTGCACGACGGCGGCGATGCGCAGCCCCTCGTGCACCTGCTCGCGGCTGAAGCCCGCGTTGCGCAGGGTCTTCTCGTGCGACTCCAGGCACACCCCGCAGCCGGTGATCGCCGAGACCGCCAGGCACCAGAGCTCGAAGTCGGCCTTGTCCACGCCCGGCTTGGCGATGATCTGCATCCGCAGCCGCGCCGGGATCGACTGGTACTGCTCGTCGCCGATCAGGTGCTTGGCCCGGTAGTAGACGTTGTTCATCGCCATGATCGTGGCGGCGCCCTTCGCCGCCTCGATCGCCTCCGGCTTGAGCTGGCCGCCCGCCTCGGCCGCGATCTCCCGCAGCACCTGCGGGTTGCGCGCCGCGACGGCGCAGGCCAGGGCGGTGCCCCAGGCCTGGGCCGGGGTCAGCGTGCTGTTGGCGATGGTCGAGCCGAGGTTGAGCTTGATGTCCTTCGCGTACTCCGGCAGAGCCGCCTTGATCGCGTCCAGACCCATGGTCAGGCCCCGGCGCCGGCGAGGAGCTTGGTGGCGTCCAGGGTCTCGCCGCCCTTGTTCCAGTTGCACGGGCAGAGCTCGTCGGTCTGCAGGGCGTCGAGCACCCGCAGCACCTCGGAGACGTTGCGGCCGACCGAGCCGGCGGTCACCATGACGAACTGGATCTCGTTGTCCGGGTCGACGATGAAGGTCGCCCGCTGGGCCACGCCGTCCTCGCCGAGCACGCCGCAGGCGGCGGTCAGCTCGCGCTTGACGTCGCTGAGCATCGGGAACGGCAGCTCGCGCAGGTCCGGGTGGTCCTTGCGCCACGCGTAGTGGACGAACTCGTTGTCCACCGACACGCCGAGGACCTGGGCGTCCCGGTCGGCGAACTCCTCGTTCAGCCGGCCGAACTCCGCGATCTCGGTCGGGCAGACGAAGGTGAAGTCCTTCGGCCAGAAGAAGACGACGCGCCACTTGCCCTGGTGGGACTTGTGGTTGATCGACTCGAACGCCTTGTCGGCGTCCAGCGACACGCAGGCGGTGAGTTCGTACTCGGGAAAGCGGTCACCGACAGTGAGCACAGGTCCTCCTTGACAGCGGCACGAAGGCCGGTAACTGGATCAATTCCAGATACTGCCCTAGCCCCGTTTCCGCCGGGGGGCGGCCAGGCGACTTGTGAAGTCGATCACCGGTCACGGGTCGTGCCGGCAGGCCCGCCGTCGCTGCGGTAACGGAACCCTGCGTCACCATCCCGCGATGTGGATTGTGCCTCCCAAAAACGGCACCCGGGTGGCAGAGTGGCGTTCGTGACGAACACCCACCTGTTTATTCGCACCTAGCGCGCCGGCCCCCTCCGCCGAGCGCGCAGACCTCCCGCTTCCGCGGGGGGTCTTTTTGTTGCTCTCCGAAAGGACTCCCTGATGACGTTCCAGGTGTACGACACCACGCTGCGCGACGGCGCCCAGCGTGAGGGGCTCAGCTACTCGGTGGTCGACAAGCTCGCGGTGGCCCGGCTGCTCGACGAGTTCGGGGTCGGCTTCATCGAGGGAGGCTGGCCGGGCGCGGTGCCGAAGGACACCGAGTTCTTCCGTCGGGCACGCACCGAACTCGACCTGCGGCACGCGCTGCTGGTCGCGTTCGGGGCCACCCGACGCGCCGGGGTGCCCGTCGCCGACGACCCGCAGGTGCGCGGCCTGCTCGACGCGCAGACGCCGGCGGTCGCCCTGGTCGCCAAGGCGGACCTGCGACACGTCGAGCGGGCGCTGCGCACCACCGCGGCCGAGAACCTGGCGATGATCAGGGACACGGTGGCGCACCTGGTGGCCGAGGGCCGGCGGGTCTTCGTGGACGGGGAGCACTTCTTCGACGGCTACCGCTCCGACCCGGCGTACACGGCCGCCGTGGTGGAGACCGCCCTGGCCGCCGGCGCCGAGCGGGTGGTGCTCTGCGACACCAACGGCGGCATGCTGCCCTCCCAGGTGACCGCCGCCATCGTCGACCTGACCGCCCGGCTGGGCGTCGGCCCGGAGCTGCTCGGCATCCACTGCCAGAACGACACCGCCTGCGCGGTGGCCAACACCGTCGCCGCCGTGGAGGCGGGGGTACGCCACTTCCAGGGCACCGCCAACGGCTACGGCGAACGCCCCGGCAACGCGGACATCTTCGCCGTGGTCGCCAACCTCCAGCTCAAGCTCGGGCTGCCCGTCCTACCGGACGGCTGCCTGGGGCAGATGGTGCGGGTCTCCCACGCCATCGCCGAGATCGCCAACATCGCCCCCGACACCCACCAGGCGTACGTCGGGGCCGCGGCCTTCGCCCACAAGGCGGGCCTGCACGCGAGCGCGATCAAGGTGGATCCGCTGCTCTACAACCACGTGGACCCACAGGTGGTGGGCAACGACATGCGGATCCTCGTCACCGAGATGGCCGGCCGGGCCAGCGTCGAGCTCAAGAGCCGCGAGCTCGGCCTGGACCTGGCCGGCCATCCGGAGGCGCTGTCGCGGGTCACCCGGCGGGTCAAGGAGCTGGAGGCCGGCGGCTGGTCGTTCGAGGCCGCCGACGCCTCGTTCGAGCTGCTGGTCCGCTCCGAGCTGGACACCGCCCCGGCCAGGCCGTTCGCGCTGGAGTCGTACCGGGTGCTGGTCGAGCACCGGGAGGACGGCGCGGTGGTCTCCGAGGCGACCGTCAAGATCCGCGTACGCGGGGAGCGGGTGATCGCCACCGCCGAGGGCAACGGTCCGGTCAACGCCCTGGACGAGGCGCTGCGGACGGGGCTGGCCCGGCACTACCCGGAGCTGCGCGACTTCGAGCTGGCCGACTACAAGGTGCGGATCCTGGAGGGCACGCACGGCACCGGCGCGGTGACCCGGGTGCTGCTGGAGACGGCCGACGGCGGCGGACGCGACTGGACCACCGTCGGCGTGCACCCCAACGTCGTCGAGGCGTCCTGGCACGCCCTCGTCGACGCGCTCACCTACGGCCTCGACCGGGCCCGGGTCTGAGCCGCCCCGGCCACCCGCGCCGCGGGAAGCCGCGGGCCGGCCCGGGCGTCACCGCGCGGGGAGGCGCAGCTCGGCCAGGACGGCGCGGTGGTCGCTGCCCGGGACCCGGTGCACGGTGACCGCCCGCACGGCGATCCGCCGGTCGACGAGCACGTGGTCGATGGTCACCGGGGGGATCGGGTCCCCGTCGTACGGGCCCCACGTGCCGACCAGGCCCGCGCCGGCCTGGTCGGCGGCGTCGACGTAGCCGGTGTCCAGCAGGGCGCGCAGCGGGGCGTGGTCGAGGGTGGCGTTGAAGTCGCCGGCGAGGATCCGCAGCGGCCCCTCGGGGGTGGCGGGCGGCTGTGCGGCCAGGTCGGCGCGCCAGTGGCCGACCTGGTCCAGCGCGTACGGGGCCGACGGGTGCACCGACTCGACCCGCACCGCCGGCGCCCCGGGCACCGCCACCGTGCCGTGGGACTGGTCGAAGCCCCAGCCGCCGCGGTTGTGCCGGACGCCGCCCTCGCCGATCGGGAACCGCGCGTAGAGCCCGGAGCCGACGGTGCCCACCCGCGGGTCGAGCCGCCGGTGGGGCAGCAGCCGGCCCAGGCCGAGCCGGTCCAGCTCCGCTTCGGCGTCCGGGGTGAACTCCTGCACGGCGAGCACGTCGACGCGGTGACCCCGGACCAGCTCGACCAGCGTCCGCGCGTCGGCGGCCCCGGCGAGCAGGTTGGCGGTCAGCAGCCGCACCTCCGGACCGGTGGCCGGGGGCTGGCCGGAGGGCAGGGCCCGGGGTGCCACCACGGCCACCAGGGTCACCGTGGCCAGCGCCGCGACCACCGCGGGCCAGCGGCGCCGCAGGGCGAGCGCGAGCAGCAGCGGCAGCAGGCTGCCGGCGGCGGCGTACGGGGTGAAGGCGAGCAGCTGTACCAGCGGCCCCCGGTCGAGCCCGCCCAGTCGTACCGCCGCCCAGGCGACGCCGGGTGCGACGGCGGCCCAGCAGAGCGCGGCGCGCAGCCGCGTCGCCCGGCGGCTCGTCGCCTGCCGAGGCACCTCGATGACCACGGCTGGAGGGTAGCGGGTCCCCTGCCCTCGCGGCGGCCCGAACCTGCCCTCGCGGCCGGACCTCGCTCGTGGCGGCGCCGAACCTGCCCTCGCGGTGGCCCGGACCTCGCTCGTGGCGGCCCGAGGTGGTGAGCACCCGGTGCGGCCGGGCGCGCCCGCCAGCCAATTCGTGAATGGTCGAGCGCTCGCTTCTCACAATTATCCCGAGCGCGGACGAAGCATTAACAGGGCGTGATCAACTATTGACGCCCGGCTTTTTGTGGTGCTACCTTCCAGTGGGTTGAGACGTCGAAACTCTGAGTAGTAATCCCAGCTCAGAGCGGGTGAGATTGTTGAAGCGACAACATTTAAGGTGCGGCCTGAGGTGCGAGCTCCAGGCACTTGTCGCTCATTTTCGCCCGGCCCACGAAATGGAAATCAGCCGTCCCTCGATCGGTGGGACAGGCCGAATCCGCACGGTCAACAAAAGGGAGACCCTGTCATGACCACACTCTTCCGACGCAAGGCGGTGGCGGTGGCGTTCACCGCGCTGGCGCTCACCCTGGCCGGGGGCGGGATCGCCGTCGCCCAGCCGGCGGCCCAGGCGCCCGTCGAGGTCGCCCAGCCGGCCGTCCGCCAGCCCGGCTCCGGCAGCCAGCCGGCCGTCACCCCCGCCGAGGCCCGCGCGGCCAAGGCCGCCCTGGCGCAGGGGCCGTCCGCGCAGGCGACCGCGCCGGGCACCGTCGCCTCCGCCGTCGTCACCAGCGGCGGCACCCTGCTCCGTGGCTCGCCCGAGGCGGTCTCCGCCACCCGTTACGGCCCCGGCCAGTACCAGGTGCTGTTCAACTACAACGTCTCGCTGAAGGCGTTCCACGCCACCATCGGCACCACCGACCCGTACAACGTGCCTCCGGGCGGCGAGATCTCCGTCGCGCCCCGGCTCCAGACGCCGAACGCGGTCTTCGTCCAGACCCGCAACTCGTCGGGAAGCTACGCCGACCGACCGTTCCACCTGGTCATCGCCAACTGAGCCCCCGCTGACGGCGCCGCCCCCCCACGTGAGGGGGCCTGCACCGCCGTATCACCCACCCCGCCCACCCACCCCGCCCGCCCCTTCAGGTCGATCATGCAGTTGTGGTGGGAGATGTGCCCTGGATCGCGCCTTGTGCGGGGCACCCCAACTGCATGATCGACGCCCGCAGCGGGCCGTGGCGGGCCGTGGTCGGCGCGTCCGCGTACGGTCGGGAGGGGCGTCCCGGTTCGGGTGGCTAAGGGCCGCCCCGGCGCTGATAATCCGACGTTTGTCCGCCCGTCGGCACGGGAAGCAAGCACCGTGACGGACATCTCGGACACCCTGGCCAGCGTGCGCAGCCCGGCCGATCCCGATGCGACCCCGGCCGACCTGGAACAGACGCTCTTCGAGGTCAAACGCGTGATCGTCGGGCAGGATCGGCTCGTCGAGCGCCTGCTCACCGCTCTCGTCGCCGACGGGCACTGCCTCCTGGAGGGCGTGCCCGGCGTGGCCAAGACGCTCGCCGCGCAGACCCTGGCCACCGTGGTGGGCGGCACCTTCTCCCGGATCCAGTTCACCCCGGACCTGGTCCCCTCCGACATCGTCGGCACCCGGATCTACCGGGCCTCCCGCGAGGACTTCGACACCGAACTGGGCCCGATCATGGCCAACCTGGTGCTCGCCGACGAGATCAACCGGGCCCCCGCCAAGGTGCAGTCCGCGCTGCTGGAGGCGATGGCCGAACGGCAGGTCTCCATCGGCGGGCGTAGCTATCCCGTGCCGGAGCCGTTCCTCGTGCTGGCCACCCAGAACCCGATCGAGTCGGAGGGGGTCTACCAGCTGCCGGAGGCGCAGCGCGACCGGTTCATGATGAAGGTCGTCGTCGACTACCCGAGCGACGCCGACGAACTCGCCATCCTCTACCGGATGAGCGCCGACCGGCCCACCGCCCGCCGGGTGCTCGATCCGCAGCGGCTGCGGAACCTGCAGGCCCGTGCCGCCCACGTCTTCGTGCACCACGCGATCGCCGAGTACGTGGTCCGGCTGATCCTCGCCACCCGCGACCCCGGGCGGTTCGGCCTGCCCGAGATCGCCCCGCTGCTCGCGTACGGGGCCAGCCCCCGGGCCACCCTCGGCCTGGTCCGCGCCGCGCGGGCCCAGGCGCTGCTGCGCGGTCGCGAGTACGTGCTGCCCGAGGACGTCCGCGAACTGGCCGTCGACGTGCTCGCCCACCGGCTGGTGCTCTCCTTCGACGCCGTCGCCGACGGGGTGGCCGCCGAGGCGGTGGTCCGGCGGCTGGTGGAGGCCGTACCGCCACCCCGCGTCGCCACCGGCCACCCGGAACACGCCTCCGACCTGGCGGCGGCATGAGGTGGCGCGCCACCACCGCGCCGGCCCCCGCGCCGACCGGTCCGGGACTGGCCGACCTCACCGGAGACCGGCGCCTGCGCCGGCTGGAGCTGACCGTCACGCGCCGGCTCGACGGGCTGCTGCACGGCCGGTACCGCGGCCTGCTGCCCGGTCCGGGCAGCGAGACCGCCGGCAGCCGCGAGTACCGGCCCGGTGAGGACGAGGTACGCCGGATGGACTGGGCGGTGACGGCCCGCACCACGGTCCCGCACGTGCGCCAGGTCGACGCCGACCGGGAGCTGACCACCTGGCTGCTGGTCGACGCGAGCCCCAGCATGGAGTACGGCACCGCCGAGCTGGACAAGCGTGAGCTGGCCGTGGCGGCCGTCGCGGCGGTCGGCTTCCTGACCGCGGGCGTGGGCAACCGCCTCGGCGCACAGGTGCTCGGCCCGGACGGGCTGCGCCGGTTCCCGCCCCGCAGCGGGCGGACCCACCTGCTCGGCCTGCTCCGGGCCCTGCTGACCGCTCCCCGCGTCGGCGGTCACGACGGGGACGGGCCGGTGCCGGCGGGCCCCGACCTGGCCGACGGGCTGGCCGCCGTGCAGCGGGTGGCGCTGCGCCGCGGCCTCGTCGTGGTGGTCTCGGACTTCCTCGACGGGCTGCCCGACGACCCTCGGCAGGCGCCGTCCTGGGAGGCCCCCCTGCGCCGCCTCGCCGTACGCCACCAGGTGCTCGCCGTGGAGGTCACCGATCCCCGGGAGCTGGAGTTGCCCGACGTCGGCCTGGTCACCCTGGTCGACCCGGAGACCGGGCGTCGGCGCGAGCTCTGGACCGGCGACCGGGCGCTGCGCGAGCGCTACGCCGCCGCCGCGAGCGCCCAGCGCGACCAGGTACGCCAGGCGTTGCGCCGCTGCGCGGCCACGCACCTGCCGCTGCGCACCGACCGGGACTGGGGCGCCGACATCGTGCGGCACGTGCGGGCCCAACGGCGGCTCGTGGCCGCGCCGGCCCGGGCGCCCCGGGGAGGTGCGGCGTGATCTGGCAGTCACCGGTGCGGCTCTGGCTCCTGCTCGGGGTGCTCGCCCTGACCGTGGGCTACCTGCTGATGCAGCGCCGACGCAGCCGCTACGCCGTCCGCTTCACCAACCTGCGGCTGCTCGACCGGGTCGCGCCGCACCGCCCCGCCTGGCGGCGGCACGTGCCGGCCGGGCTCTTCCTGGCCATGCTGGCGCTGCTGGTGGTCGGCTTCGCCCGACCCACGGCGGAGGTGCGGGTGCCCCGCGAGCGGGCCACGGTGATGGTCGCCGTCGACGTCTCCACCTCGATGCTCGCCGGCGACGTGGAACCGGACCGGCTCAGCGCCGCCAAGGAGTCCGCCCGGCAATTCGTCGACGGCCTGCCGGACGAGTTCAACGTGGGGCTGGTCGCCTTCGCCGGCAGCGCGGCGGTGCTGGTGCCGCCGAGCACCGACCGGGAGGCGCTGCACGAGGGCATCGAGCGGCTGGTCGAGGGGGCCACCGGCGTGCAGGGCACCGCCATCGGCGAGGCCATCAGCACCTCGCTCGGGGCGGTGAAGGGCTTCGACAGCCAGGCGGCGAAGGACCCGCCGCCGGCCCGGATCATCCTGCTCTCCGACGGGGCGAACACCTCCGGGATGGACCCGATGGAGGCGGCGTCCGAGGCGATCGACATGAAGGTGCCGGTGCACACCATCTCGTTCGGCACCCCGGACGGCACCGTGGACCGGGGTGGCCGGCCGATCCAGGTGCCCGTCGACGGGCAGACCCTGCGCGCGGTCGCCGAGGAGACCGGGGGCCGGTTCCACGAGGCCAGCACGAGCGACGAACTGCGGGCCGTCTACGACGACATCGGCACCTCGGTCGGGTACCGCGTCGAGCGGCAGGACATCTCGGCCCGGTTCATCGGGCTCGGGCTCGTGTTCGCCATGGGTGCCGCGGCCGGCTCGATGCGGTGGTTCGCCCGGCTGCCCTGATCCCGTACGGCCACCGTCGAGAAGGACACGTGAGGAGCGTACGCATGGCAGTGCAGACCGGGCTGGGCGAACCGCGCGGCCCCTGGTTCATCTCGCCGGAGCTGGATCTCCACGGGCGGCCCCGCCGGGACGGGGGCGGACCGGACGACGGCCCGGCCGGACGGGGACCGCGCGGGCGGGTGCTGGCGGCGCTGGCGGTGGTGGCCCTGTCGACCGCCTCCGGCGCGGTGGCCGGCGGCGTCGTGGCCGGCCGCGAGGATGCTCCCGGTCCGGCGGCGGCCTCGGCAGCCCCCGTCCCGGCCGAGCTGGTGACGGCGGCCGGGAAGACCGTGCCGGGGGTCGTCTCGGTGCTCGTGGGCGGGGCCGGCGGCGCCTCGGCCACCGGCTCCGGCTTCGCCGTCGACGACCAGCAGCACATCGTCACCAACGACCACATCCTGGCCAAGGGGCGCGGCGGCTCGGTGACGGTGGAGCTGCCCGACGGGCGGCGGTTCGCCGCCGAGGTGGTGGGGCGGGAGCCGCGCAGCGACCTCGCCGTGCTGCGGGTGCCGCCGTCGGCCGGTCTGGCGGCGTTGCCGCTGGCCAAACCGGGTTCCACCCGGGTGGGCGAGCCGGTGCTGGCGGTCGGCTCGCCGCTGGGGTTGCCCGGCACCGTCACCGCCGGCATCGTCAGCGCACTGGACCGACAGGTACGCCTCGGCGACAACCGGCACACCGCCGTGCAGACCGACGCCTCGATCAACCCGGGCAACTCGGGTGGCCCGCTGGTCAACGCGCGCGGCGAGGTGGTCGGGGTGAACACGGCCATCGCCACGATCGACGGCAACGGGTCGATCGGCATCGGCTTCGCCATTCCCATCGAACAGGTGCGGCGGACCGCCGACACGATCATCGGAAAGGGGGGCTGAGCTGCGATCCCGCCCCCGGGGCGGCCCGGGAATGTGAAAACTGTCGGATAGCCGGCGCGAAACGATCGGCCAATGGAAATATCACGCTGAGTATGGATACTGGCGTGGGTGGAGCGTCCTGAGTTCGTGGCCCTCCTGCTGGTGGGCCTGTTGATCGGTACCGGTGTGGGGTCGGCGTACGCCCGGGCACGGCGCGGGTGGGCCGACTACCAGACAGCCAAGAAGACCGTGCCCGGCGCCCGGCGCGCCGCGTGGCTGCTGATCAGGGTGGCCACCACGAAGATCGGGGTGATCGCCCTGCTGCTGGTGGGCGCGGTCGCGTACGCCGCCGCCGGCTCCGGCGACCAGCCCGGCCCGCCGGGCCAGACCCCGAGCCCGTCCGCCACCCCGAGTGTCCGGCAGGGGCGCTAGCCTCGGGGGGTGGACGACGGACTGCGGGTGAACGACCGGTGGACCGTTCCCGCTGCCGAGCTGCGGGAACGCTTCTCCCGGTCGTCCGGGCCCGGTGGCCAGGGCGTCAACACCACGGACTCGCGCGTCGAGCTGAGCTTCGACCTGGCCGCCTCGCCCGGCGTGCCCGAGCCGCTGCGGGCGCGGGCGCTGGAGCGGCTCGCCGGCCGGCTGGTCGACGGCGTGCTGACCGTCACCGCCAGCGAGCACCGAGCGCAGCTGGCCAACCGGGAGGCCGCCCGGGAACGGCTGGCCGCGCTGCTGCGCGAGGCCGTCGCCCCGCCGCCACCGCCCCGCCGGCCCACCCGCCCGTCCCGTGGGGCGAAGGAGCGCCGGCTGGCCGACAAGAAGCGCCGGTCACAGCGCAAGCGCGACCGCCGCGTCGACGGCGACTGAGGAACCACTGCCGACGAAGGCTGATACCTGTGCGGCATAAAGATACCTGTGCGGTATCGCGCGAGCGGACCGTATGGTCGTCGAGATCCGGCGCCGCCAGTCACCGCTCATGGAGCAGACGATTGCCGGGCGGTACCGCTCAGCCGACGGTGGTCGACAGCAGCCGGTCGCACTCGGCGACCAGTCGCGCCCGCAGCGGTGCGGCCCGCTGCGCGAACTCGCGCTGCCGCGCGACGTACTCGGCCTTGCCCTCAGGGGTCTCGATGGCCACGGCCGGCTCTCCGTAGGAGGAGAAGTCGTACGGGGACGCCCGCATGTCGAGCAGCCGGATGTCCCTCGCCAACTCGAAGCAGTCGAGCGCCAGGTCCCCGGGAACCGCAGGGCCCAGTTTGGTTGCCCACTTGTGGCAGTCCATCGACGCGTGCAGGCAGCCCGGCTGGTCGAGCTCGACCTGGCTCTCCCTGGTGGGTCGGAGCCGGTTGAGACCGACCGCGTCCGGGGTGAAGAACCGGAACGCGTCGAAGTGCGTGCAGCGGATCTGGTGCGACTCGACCACCGCGTCGGTGCCCTCCTGCCCGAGTCGCAAGGGGAGTGGATGCCGATGCTCACGCTGGCGGTACACCATCGCCCACTCGTGCAGGCCGAAGCAGCCGGTGAAGGCCGGTCGTGACGCGATCGCCGACAGCAGTCGACGGATGAAGCGCACCGACTCGGCCCGGTCGGCGAGGAACGCCGCGACGTCGAGGCTCACGACCCCGTCCGCCTCCGTGGCGTACCAGCGCCACTGCCGGTGCGGTGCGGGGCCGTCCGGCCCGGGCGCCAGGGAGACGCCCACGCCCGGGTGCCACCGTCGAAGCACCGAGGGGCGGGTGCCGTAGTAGTCGTACAGGAAGTCGTCGATCGCGTGGCGTTGCCTCGTGGCCTTGCGGGCGCGGTGGCCCGCGGTGAGGGAGTCGGCGCGCTCCTCGTGCGCCCGGCACTCGGCCTGCCAGCGCGCCGCGTCGAGCGCGGTGGTCGGGACGAGGGCAGCGGTCACGGATTCCAGGGTACGACCGCCGCCCGGCGCCCCGTCAGGGCACGTCCACCCGGACCCCGGCGGAGAACACCCCACTGCGCAGCTCCAACTGCTGCGGCGGTGCCTGCCCGTCGACCGTGAAGACCAGTGGCAGCACCGTCCGGCTGCCGGCCGCCATCGGCTGGGCGAAGACGTCCCGGCCCTGGTTGGCCGCCCGGGTCGCCTGCTCGTCGGTGCTGACGAAGTTGCCGTCGGGCAGGTAGGCCCGTTGCAGCCGGCCGTGCCAGCTCTGCTGCTCCGGGGTGAGGTTTCGCACCCCGACCGTGGCCTCGCACTGCCGGGCCGCCGTGCCCGGCTCGCACGCGACGCGGTACACGGTGAACTCGAACGCCGACTCGCGCAGCGGCTCGCCGACGGCGCCGTTGATCCCCTGACCCACCCACGCGCCGCCGGTCGGCTGGCTGTCGGTGTCGATGGCGGCGACCTGCCGGGTGGCCGTCCAGGCCGCCGTCCCCACCGTACCGGCGAGCACGGCGGCGGCGACCGGGACGATCAACCAGACGGACGGCTTGCGGCGGAGCTGTTCCGGGCGCGGCGCGGCCGGGCGCGGGTAGAGCGTCCCCGGGCCCGCGCCGGAGAGGGCCGCGGCGACCGGTCGGCGGCGCCGCCGCCAGGTCCAGGCGCCGCCCACCGCGAGCACCGCCACCGTGGCGAGCCCGGCCAGCAGCACCGGCGTCCGGCGCCACGGCGGCGCCTCCGCCCGCTCGGAGGCCGCGGCCGGCGCGGCCCCGTTCCCGGGCGCGGTCGGCGAGGAACGGCGTC
>NZ_JBAKHL010000041.1:0-60953 GCF_036902715.1 Micromonospora sp. CPCC 205546 | reverse complement strand
TGGCGACCGGGCGCGTGTCCGCCGGGCGGTCCGCCCGGCCGCGGCGGGCGGCCCGGGGGCGGGCGGCCCGGGGGCGGGCGGCCCGGGGGCGGGCGGGTACCGCGGCCCGGCCTTGCGAGCTTCACCCCTTCCGGGTGAGGCGCAGGCGACGATTCGGGGGAATGGTGGGCGGGGAGGAGGGGCGCGATGGCGGATGCCACCGAGGATTTCTTCCACGGCCTCGCGCGCCGTGGGCACGACCGCCGGTTGCGGTCGATCGACGAGGGAAGCGTGCGCTTCGACATCAGCCACGACGGCCGGACCGACCACTGGCTGGTCTCCATCGACAAGGGCGACATCCGGGTCGACGAGGAGGCGACCGGTGGGGACGCGGTCGTCGCGGCGGACCGGGCGGTGTTCGACCGGATCGCCAGCGGCGAGGCGTACTTCCTGACCACCGTGCTGCGCGGCGAGGCGGCCGTGGCGGGCAGCCCCCGGATCTTCGCGTCGGTCCGGAAGCTGTTCCCACCGCCGCCCACGTCCGGGCGGACGCGACGCCGGGAGGGGGAGCATGACTGACGAACAGGTGGGCATCCTGGACGGCACGACCTTCGTGGTCTGTGACCGGGCCGGTGACATCGTCCCGTCGCCGGACACCCCGCTGGGCCTGTTCGCGCACGACACGCGCCTGCTGTCGAAGTGGGTGCTGACGATCGACGGGGAACGGCTGAGCACCCTGGCCATCGACGACCTCCACTACTTCGAGAACCGGTTCTACCTGGTCCCGGGCCGCCAGGACGTCTACGTCAACAGCAAGCTCTCGGTGCGTCGGGTGCACACGCTCAACGCCGGCCTGCACGAGGAACTGTGCATCACCAACCACGACGACCGACCGGTCGACCTGACCGTCCGGGTCGAGGCGGACGCCGACTTCGCCGACGTCTTCGAGGTCAAGGACGCCAC
Source organism: Micromonospora sp. CPCC 205546 (assembly GCF_036902715.1). NCBI lineage: Bacteria > Bacillati > Actinomycetota > Actinomycetes > Micromonosporales > Micromonosporaceae > Micromonospora > Micromonospora sp. CPCC 205546. Next base: position 60,011 of record NZ_JBAKHL010000041.1, on the reverse strand, counting down.
GGCGCGCAAGAAGGGCCGCCACTACCGGCGCGTCGACGACGGCCGCCTCGTCCTCGGCTACGAGCGGGAACGGTTCCGGCGCGAGACGATCGTCTCCGCGACCGTGCCGGCGGAGCTGGACGACGACGGGCTGACGCTCCGGGTCCACCTCGAGCCGTACGGCAGGTGGCAGACCAGCCTGACCGCCGAACCGGACCTGCCGATGCCGCGAGGGCTGGAGCAGCTCACGATCCCGCGGCGGACGACGGGCACGCGGGAGAAGGAGCGCCGGCTCGCCGACTGGCTGGCGGAGGCGCCCCGGCTGGAATCCGGCTGGGAACCGCTGCGCGGCGCGTACCGGCGCAGCCTCATCGACCTGGCCGCGCTGCGGTTCAGCCCCTTCCTCGCCGAGGACAGGAGCGTGCCGGCCGCCGGTCTGCCCTGGTTCATGTGCCTCTTCGGCCGGGACAGCATCCTCACCAGCCTCCAGACGCTGCCCTTCGCGCCCGAGCTCGCCGCCACCACGCTGCAGGTCCTCGCGTTCCGGCAGGGCAGCCGGGTCGACGACTTCCGGGAGGAGGAGCCCGGCCGGATCCTGCACGAGATGCGGTACGGGGAGATGAGCGTGTTCGAGGAGACGCCGCACACCCCGTACTTCGGCAGCGCCGACGCCACTCCCCTGTTCCTGGTGCTGCTCGACGAGTACGAGCGCTGGACGGGCGACGCCGGGCTGGTCCGCTCGGTCGAGCAGGAGGCGCGGGCGGCCGTCGACTGGATCGACGACTACGCCGACCTGACGGGCAGCGGCTACCTCTCCTACCAGCGCCGCAACACGCGCAACGGGCTGGAGAACCAGTGCTGGAAGGACTCCTGGGACGGCATCTCGTACCAGGACGGGCGGCTGCCGGGCTTTCCCAGGGCGACGTGTGAGCTGCAGGGGTACGCGTACGACGCGAAGATGCGTACCGCCCGGCTCGCGCGGGTGATCTGGCACGACCCGGAGTACGCGGACCGGCTGGAACGACAGGCCGCGGAGCTGAAGCGGCGTTTCAACCGCGACTTCTGGGTCGCCGACGGCGAGTACATGGCCCTCGCGCTCGACGGCGAGGGTCGTCAGGTGGACGCGCTGGCGTCCAACATCGGCCACCTGCTGTGGAGCGGCATCGTCGACGAGTCGAAGGCGCCCGCCCTGGTGCGGCACCTGATGTCACCCGAGCTGTTCAGCGGCTGGGGGGTGCGCACGCTGGCGGAGAGCGCGAGCCGCTACAACCCGATCGGATACCACGTGGGCACGATCTGGCCGTTCGACAACTCGTTCATCGCCTGGGGCCTGCGCCGCTACGGGTACGCCGAGGAGGCGGCCCGCATCGCGGCCGGGATCCTCGACGCGGCGGCCTTCTACGACGGCCGGCTGCCCGAGGCGTTCGCCGGTTACCGCCGGTCCGAGACGAGATACCCGGTCAACTATCCCACCGCGTGCAGTCCGCAGGCGTGGTCCGCCGGGGCCACCCTGCTGCTGCTGCGCACGATGCTCGGGCTCAACCCGGTCGGCGAAGACCTGGTGATCAGGCCCGCTCTACCCGCTAATCTCGACTTCGTGGCGCTGCTCGACATTCCCGGGCGGTGGGGACACCTCGACGCGTACGGCAGAGGGCCGGCCGGCGCGGGCGGACGGAGCTACCAGCCGGCGCCGCAGCAGCTATCCGCCCCGTGACGGGAGGAACGATGCGGGAACTCGACCCGACACGGACGGCTGTCGTCGGCGTCCACTGGCAGCACGAGGTGGTCAGCCCCGACGGGGTGTTCGGCCCGTTCTTCGCCGAGCAGGTGGCCCGGCACCGCGTCGCCTCGTACGCGGCGCAGGTCGCCACGGCGATGCGCACCGCCGGCGGCCTGGTCGTGCTCACCCGGGTCGCCCACCGGCCCGGATATCCCGACCTGATCGCCAACACGCCCAGCTTCGCCATGGTCCGGGAACGGCAGGCGTTCCTCGAAGGCGCGCCGAAGGCCCGGATCGTCGACGAGCTCGCGCCGGAGGCGGGCGACGTCGTCATCACCCACGTCCGCCTCGGCGGCTTCTTCGGCAGCGAACTCGACACGGTGCTGCGGGGCAGGGGCGTGCAGACCGTCCTGTTCACCGGCGTCGCCACCAACCTCTCCGTCATGAACACCGTGTTCGAGGCGGTCAACCACGGCTACCGACCGGTGGTCGTCTCCGACGCGTGCACGGCCGCGACCGACGACACGCACCGGGCGAGCCTGGAGACGTTGGGTCAGCTCGGCGACGTGGTGAGCACCGCCGAGGTCGTCGACCGCCTGTCGCGGTGAGCCGTCGGGTCGCGCGGAGGTGGCGCTCGCCCGCGGCGGCGACGCGTCCCTGCGATCAGACCGCCACCATGCAGTTGTCGGAGCCGCTGTCGCGCCCCCGGGCGCTGACGATCCCGGCGGTGCCGTCGCCGTAGTAGCGGCAGAACAGGCCCGCCGGACGCCCGCCGAACAGCAGCGGCCCGATCACCGGGGCGACCTCGACGTCGTGGGGTTCGTCGGCCCCGTCGGCGACCAGCGCGACGCGGCACGTACGCGGCGCCACGAAGTCCTGCACCACGCTGGTGCCCTCGGCGGCGGCCTCGGCGACGGCGGACTCCCACGTCGCCTGGTCGACCTCGGCGCCGATGACCACCTGCTTGCCGCTCTCACCCAGGCCCGCCTTGAGCACCAGCAGGTCGCGGTTGGCCACGACGAACGGGAGCAGGTCGACCTCGCGGCCCTCGCGCCCGGTCCTGCGCTCGGAGAGCACCCGGGTGGTTCTTGTCGCCCGGCTCGGTGAACAGGGTGACGGTCATGTCGGCCAGCCGGCTCGCCACGCCGTCGCGGCCGAGCCCCTGCACGTCACCCGGCAGCGCGATCACCACGGGCACGTCGGCCTTGAACAGGCCGCCGGGGCCGACGGCCATGAACTCGTCGAACGTCATGCGGGCCACCGGGACGCCCGCCGAACCGTCCGCCCTGGACACCTCGTCCGAAACTCCCATGTCGCCTTTCCTCACTGCCGGGGGCCGCGGTGCGCGGCCGGGACTGCGGACCGCCCGGCGCAGGTCGCGTGGTGCGCGGTGTCCGGGTCGTTGATTCTCATGTGCGTCGTCCTCACCGTTCGATCTGTGCGGCGGCCTCGGGCGTAAGGTCGCGCCGGCACCACGACCACGGGTGCGGAGGGCCGGCTGTCGGGTGTCGCCGCCGGGCCGCCCGGCCAGGCCGCCCCCGGCGCCCTCGCCCACCGGGACCCCGGAGCCCACCGCGGCGCGGCCGCCCTCGGGCGCCGCAGCCGATGGCCGCCGGGAACGCAGACGCCGGGCGGAGGCCGGGACGCGTCGTGACCGGGACCGGCTCGGCGAATTCCGATCGACCGGAAATGCCGTTCCGGCGAGCGACAATCGGACATAGGGCTGGATCTCAGAAGTCTCGACGCAATAACCGAAGAAGCCCCCGTCTACCCGCACGACAAACAAAGTCAGATTGCGCTTCGGTCAGCCGCAGCGATCCGCCGACATCGAAGCTATCAGATGGCCTCGCCGAGGGGACCCGGCTGTTACGTCACTCTCACGACAGTCCATCCTGGAGCGCGGATGGTCACCACCGGGTGGGGCCCGGGGCGGTCGCGGCACCGACCGACCGGCCGCGACACCTCGGGACGTCCCCGGGCAGTTCGCACCCACCCCGGGCGGGCGCCTTCCTTCCCGGCTCGGGTCGTCCGCCGGCGGGAGGCCGATCCGCCGGGCGGCACCGGCGGTACGGCGCCGTCGTTGCCGTCGCCGCCATTTGCGACCATCTTCGCCAGCACCACCGTGCTGGCATTTCGGACGCGCCGGTCGATTGTCGGGGCGGTGGGTCGGCAGTGCCAGAGCGGACGCGCTGAGCCGTCGGCAGAACCAGGGCGGCGACGGGCCGTACCCCGCCGCCGCGCCCCGCCCGCCCGCGTGGCACCGGACGCGCCACCCCCGCCCCGAGAGGACACCTCATGACGACCACCCGGCCATCCGCACTGAGCAGGTCACCGCTGGGCCGCGCGTACGCCGAACGTCTCGCCCACGGCGCGTCGACGGACGACCCCGCCGCCGCCGGCCGGGACTCGGCCGTCCTCGAGCCGTTCTGGGACCGGTTCATGAATGGCCCCGCCTTCCTGGGCGAGGCCGAGTGCCGCGCCGTCGCGCGGGACCTGCGCACGGTCTACGACCTGCTGCGCGCCCTGCCGGAGCGGGTGTTCGGCGGGGACCTCACCGCACTCGCCACGGCCGTCGGCATGGATCCCCTGCAGACGGCGCTGATCACGAGGGGCGCCCGCGCCGGGTCGCTCGCCCCCCTGGGGCGAGCCGACCTCTACCACGACGGCGCGGGGTTCCGCCTGCTCGAGTTCAACGTGACCAGCGCGCTCGGGGGCTTCGAGAGCGCCGACATCAACCGGGCGATGCTGGCGTACCCGCCGCTGCGCGAGTTCGTCGACCGGCACCGGCTGCGGTACCGGGACACGCTCGGCTGCATCGTGCGCACGATGTACGCGGAGTGCGCCGCGATGATGCCGGCGGACCGACCGCCCGTCGTCGCCGTGGTGGACACGATCGAGAACTTCCCGATCGTGGGGTCGCGGCTCGAGGTGTTCGCCGAGATGCTGGGCAGGTACGGGATCGAGGGCATCGGCTGCCACCTGGGCCAGTTCACGTACCCGCGGGGCCGGCCGACCGTGGCGGGTCGCCCCGTCGACGTCGTCCTGCGCTTCTTCCTGCCCGAGGACCTGGCCGACCCGGCGGTGGCGGCCCAGCTCGAGCCGCTGCTGGTCGCCGTCGAGCAGGAGAAGGTCGGTCTGCTCAGCCGCCTGGACGCCGAGCTCTACGGCAACAAGGGTGCCCTGGCCATGCTCTCCGACGACCGGCACCGGGGCCTGTTCGACGCCGGGGAACTGGCCTGCGTCGACCGGCTCCTGCCGTGGACCCGGCACGTACGCCCGCGCGGCACCGATCCCGAGGGAGCCGAGGTCGACCTGATGGCGTACGCCCGGGCACGGCAGGACGAGCTGGTCCTGAAGCCGACGCTGCTGCACGGCGGCAACGGCGTGCTCGCCGGATGGACGGTGGGCGGGGACGAGTGGCAGGCCCGGCTCGACTCCGCGCTGGACGGTCCGTTCGTGCTGCAGCGCCGTGTCCGGCCCGTCGCCGAGCCGTTTCCCGACGGCGCGGGCGGCGTGCAGGACCTCTATCTCAACTGGGGGGTCTACCTGGCCGACCGCGACGTCGTCGACGAGGACGGATACGCCGGTTGCCTCGTGCGCGGCAGCACCGACGCGGGGGTCGGGGTGGTCAGCATGGCCGGCGGCGCGAGGATCGGCTGCACCTTCCACGGAGGCTGAGCCCCCGCCGCCTGTCGGGCACCGGTTCGCGGTGCCCGACAGGCGCGGCGGTGTGCGCCCGGGCGCTGCGGCCGGCACGGCCGGGCGCGGCGCGCCCCCACGTGCCGGCCGGATGGGTGGTGCTCAGGCACCCGCGCCGGAGCGCACCCGGTCGATCCAGGCCTCGACGTCGTCGGCGGTACGCGGCATGGCCGCCGACAGGTTCTCGTGACCGTCCTCGGTGACCAGCACGTTGTCCTCGATGCGGACGCCGATGCCGCGGAACTCCGCCGGCGCCAGCAGGTCGTCGGCCTTGAAGTACAGGCCGGGCTCGACCGTGAGGATCATGCCGGGCTTCAGCTCGCCGTCCATGTAGTCCTGGCGCAGCAGCATCTGGCAGTCGTGGACGTCCATGCCGAGGTGGTGGGACGTGCCGTGGACCATCCACCGCCGGTGCCAGCCGCCACGCTCGCGGTCCAGGGTCTGCTCGAGGGTCACCCCCTCCGGCAGGAGACCCCACTCGTGCAGCCGCCGGGCGATGACCACGTTCGCGGCGGCGTGGATGTCGCTGAACCTGTTGCCCGGCTTCACCGCCGCCAGGCCGGCCTCCTGCGCCTCCAGGACCGCTTCGTAGATCTTGCGCTGCACGTCGGTGAAGCGACCGCTCACCGGGAGGGTGCGCGTGATGTCGGCGGTGTAGAGGGAGTCGACCTCGACACCGGCGTCCACCAGGATGAGGTCGCCCTCGCGGACCGGACCGGTGTTCTTCGTCCAGTGGATGGTGTTGGCGTGGTCGCCGGACGCGCAGATCGTCTCGTAGCCGATGCCGTTGCCGTCGTGGCGGGCGTACAGGCCGAAGAGTCCCTCGACCCACCGTTCGCCGCGCTCCTTGCCGACGGCCTCGGGCAGCCCGGCGATGATCGCCTCGAAGCCCCGGTGGGTGGCGGCGATCGCCTTGCGCATCTCGCCCACCTCCCACTCGTCCTTCCGCAGTCGCATCCCCGAGAGGTGGCGGGCCAGTTCCTCGTCCGCCTCGTGCTGCTGCGTCGCCGACGCCGGCGTCTCCGCCTGGGCCCGCGTCTCGTCGACGAGCCGGGCCAGCTCGCCGTCGGCGCCCCGCACGACGCGCACCGACGTCGCACCGGCGTCCTTGGCCAGGACGTCCGGAAGCGAGTCGATGTGCCGGGTGCCGATGCCGAGGCGCTGCTCGATCTCGCCCATGGTCGGGCGCGGCCCGACCCAGAACTCACCGAAGCGGGAGTCCGCGAAGAACTCCTCGCTGTCGCGCGGGGCGAGCGGCCGGAAGAACAGGATCGCCTCGTGGCCGTCCGGCCTGGGGTCCAGCACCAGGACGCTGTCGGGCTCGGTGTCGAACCCGAGACCGGTCAGCCAGGCGAATGCCGTGTGCGGACGGAACGTGTAGTCCGTGTCGTTGCTGCGGACCTTGAGGCCGCCGGCCGGGATGATCAGACGCTCGCCCGGGAATCGCCGTGACAAGGCCGCCCGGCGACGGGCCGCGTGGTCGGCGACCTCCGCGCGCGCCACAGGTGCCCCATCCGGACTGGCCCAACCGGAGGCGATGAAAGCGCGGAACGCGTCGCTCGTCGGGGTGTTGCGGTGGCTGGCTTTCACCTGCTCGTCGCTTGTCATGGTCGATATCCTGCCACGCGCTGCAAAGCCGCGGCAAAGCTGCCGCGACCGGCGGATGTGGCCCCAGGACCGCTCCGGCGGACGGCCGGCACGCGACGCTGGCGGCGCCGTCCCGGTAGGAGCGGACGGCGTCGCGCCGGCCGGTCGGGGCATGTCAGGATGCGGCACATGCGTGCCGTGGTGTTCGACGGGTTCGGTGCCGCGCCCGAGGTCCGGGACGTCCCGGAGCCGGTGCCGCCGCCCGGGGGCGCGGTCGTCCGCGTCGAGGCGACGGGGTTGTGCCGCAGCGACTGGCACGGCTGGCAGGGACACGATCCCGACATCCGCCTGCCGCACGTCCCCGGCCACGAGTTCGCCGGCGTCGTCGCGGCGGTCGGTGCCGGCGTACGCGGGTGGCGGCCCGGCGACCGGGTCACCGCGCCCTTCGTCTGCGCGTGCGGGCGATGCCCCGCCTGCCTCTCCGGCGACCAGCAGGTCTGCGAGCGGCAGACGCAGCCGGGCTTCACCCACTGGGGCTCGTTCGCCGAGTACGTGACGGTGCGCGACGCGGAGATCAACCTCATCCGGTTGCCCGACGGGTTGGGTTTCCCGGCCGCGGCGGCCCTCGGGTGCCGCTTCGCCACGGCGTTTCGCGCCGTGGTCGACCAGGGGCGCGTCGCCGCCGGCGAGTGGGTGGCGGTGCACGGGTGCGGCGGCGTGGGGCTCTCGGCGGTGATGATCGCGGCGGCGTGCGGGGCGCGGGTGGTGGCGGTCGACGTCGCGCCGGGCGCACTCGAGCTGGCCCGGCGCTTCGGGGCGTCGGTGTGTCTCGACGGCGGCGCCCTCACCGCTGCCGGCGCGGTGGGCGCGGCGGTGCGGGAGGCGACCGGCGGCGGGGCCCACCTGTCGCTCGACGCACTGGGCAGTCACGCCACGTGCGGCGCCTCGATCGAGAGCCTGCGGCGGCGCGGGCGGCACGTGCAGGTCGGCCTGCTGCCCGCCGCGCAGGGCCGCCCGGCCCTGCCCATGGATCTGGTGATCGCGTACGAGCTGGAGCTGCGGGGCAGCCACGGGATGCCCGCACACGCCTATCCGGAGCTGCTCCGGCTGGTCACCGCCGGGGTGCTGCGCCCCGCCGAGCTGATCACCCGCACCATCGGCCTCACGGAGGTGCCGCGGGCGTTGGCCACGATGGACGGCCCCCACCCCGGCGGCGGGATGTGCCTCATCCGCCCCTGGTGACCGGGCGTGCGGCGGCTCGCCGGACCCCACCGGGCGGGCCCTGGAGGCGACGACTCTCCCCGGTAGCGGGAGATCTTGCGATGGCCCTTCACGAACGCCTCCTGGATGACGTCCTCCGCGTCGGGACCCGCGCCGAGCAGCACCGCCGTCCGGTACGCGGACGCGGTGTGCCGGGCGACCAGGATCTCGTACGCCTTCAGGTCGCCCGCCCGGACGCGGGTGACCAACTCTTCGTCGTTCAGGGACACCTCCGGTGGGAACGCCTTGATGACACCACCCACGCCCCGCGGGTTCCGTCGTGCCGGAGGATGCCGGCCCGATCGGCGTCGGCGCGCCGCACCCGGCCGGGCCCACGCCCGACGCCCGGTGATCCTGTAGCAAACCTTCTTGACGATTCATCGATGCGTAGCTAAGTTTCAGCCATCCGGACTGAGAGGTCGTCGTCGATGAAGGTCCGACTCGTTACCGCGACCGTCCTGGTGGCCGTCCTGTCGGCCACCCTCGCGCCGCCCCCCGTCCAGGCCGCCGCCGCGCCCGCGCGCCCGCCCGGCGCCGAACACGGCTGGGTCACCTCGACGCTGCGGCACATGAGCCTGGCGCAGAAGGTCGGGCAGCTCTTCGCCACCTACGTCTACGGCGGCGACGCCACCGAACCCACGGCCGCCGACCGCGCCGCCAACCGCGCGGCGTTCGGTGTCGAGACGCCGGCCGAGGTCGTCGAGCGGTTCCACCTCGGCGGCGTCTGCTACTTCTCCTGGTCGCACAACCTCGACAGCCCGCGCCAGATCGCCACCCTGTCCAACGGGTTGCAGAGGGCCGCCCTCGGCGACGGCGCGAAGGGGCGCGTTCCCCTGCTCGTCTCCACCGACCAGGAGCAGGGCGTGGTGCTGCGGATGCCCGCCCCCGCCGCGCAGTTCCCCGGGTCGATGGCCCTGGGCGCCGGGCGGTCGCCGCGGGCCGCGCGCGAGGCCGCGGAGATCACCGGGCGCGAGCTGCGCGCGGTCGGCATCCACCAGCCGTACGCGCCGATCGCCGACGTCAACGTCGACCCCGGCAACCCGGTGATCGGCGTGCGGTCCTTCGGCGCCGACCCCGACCTGGTGGCCGACCTGACCGCCGCCCAGGTCGCCGGGTTCCAGGACGCGGCCGGGGCGACCGCCGTGGCGAAGCACTTCCCCGGCCACGGCGACACGGCCACCGACAGCCACACCGACCTGCCGGTCATCGACCACAGCCGGCAGGAGTGGGACCGCATCGACGCGCCGCCGTTCCGGCGGGCGATCGACGCGGGCGTCGAGTCGATCATGACGGCGCACATCGTGGTGCCCGCGCTCGACCCCTCCGGCGACCCGGCGACGTTGTCGCCGACGATCCTCACCGGCGTGCTGCGCGGCGAGCTCGGATTCCGGGGAGTCATCGTCACCGACGCGCTGAACATGGCCGGCGTCCGGCGCAAGTACGGCGACGACCGGGTGCCCGTGCTGGCGCTCAAGGCCGGCGCGGACCAGCTCCTGATGCCGCCGGACCTGCGGCTGGCCGGGGACGCGGTGCTGCGGGCCGTCGCCACCGGCGAGCTGACCGAACGGCGCGTCGACGAGTCTGTCCGGCGCATCCTCGCCATGAAGTACCGCCAGGGCCTCGCCCGGTCGCCGCTGGTCGACGTCGAGGGGGCCGTACGCACGGTCGGGGCGCCCGGGCACCTCGCCGCCGTGGCGCGCGTCACCGACCCGACCCTCACCGCGGTGCGCAACGACGCGGGGCTGCTGCCGCTGGCCCCCGGACAGCGGTCGGTGCTGGTCACCGGCTGGAACAGCGCCGCCTTCGCGCCGGTGGAGACCGTCGCCGGCGGCTTCTCCGCCCGCGGCGCCCGGGCCACCGGCCGCCCCGCGACCCTGCCGTCGGAGCAGACGATCGCCTCGACGGCCGCCCTGGCGGCCGAGCACGATCTCACGGTCGTGCTGACCAACAAGGCGTGGGACACCGCCGTCACCGATCCGCGCGGCACCCAGCAGCGTCTCGTCGCCGCGCTGCTCGCCACCGGCAGACCCGTGGTGGTGGTGGCGGTCCGGGACCCCTACGACATCGCGTACCTGCCCGGCGTGAGCACCTACCTGGCGACCTACTCGTACACCCGGGCGGCGATGGACGCCCTCGTCCGTGCGTTGCACGGCGAGCTGTCCCCCCGTGGACGGCTTCCCGTCACGATTCCCACGGCCGACGGCTCGGGCACCGTGCTCTACCCCTACGGCCACGGCACGAGCTGGTAGGAGGCAGCCCACCATGACGTCGCTCCGCCCGCTCGCGATCCGTCCGCTGGCGCTCGGCCTGGCCGTGGCCGTCCTGGGCGCCACCCTCGCGGCCCCGGCCGCCGGGGCCGCTCCCCCGGCCGACGCGGCGCCGCCGGTCGTCACGCCCGCCGACATCCGGTTCCGACACGACACGTTGCGCCCCGGGCACGCCCGCGAGGTCGGCCTGCTCCCCGAGCACGTGGACCGCCTCCCCGCCGACCTGGCGGCGCACCTCGAACCGACGCCGGAGCACCCCGGCCACCCCGCGTACGCCGGCGCCGTGGTGCTGGCGGCCAAGGACGGCGTGGTCGTGCAGCACGCCGCCGTGGGTTCCGCGGTGAGGTACGCCGCCGTCGGTCCACCGCCCGGCCTGGTCGGGGTGGAACTCCCCGCCGACGAGCAGGTCCCGATGCGGCCCGACACCATCTTCGACCTGGCCTCGGTGTCGAAGCTGTTCACCGCCGTCGTGACCATGCAGCAGGTCGAGCGGGGACGGGTGGACCTCGACGCGCCCGTCGCCCGGTACGTCCCCGAGTTCGCCGCCGGCGGCAAGGAGACCGTCACCGTACGGATGCTGCTCACCCACACCTCGGGGCTGCCCGCCTTCACGCCACTGTGGAGCCGGTACCCGACGCCGGCGCAGCGCTTCGCCGCCGCGCTCGCCACGCCGCTCGCGCCCGGGGTGCTGCCCGGTACCCGCTACGTGTACTCCGACCTCGGGCTGATCGCGCTGGGCGTGCTGGTGGAACGGGTGAGCGGGCAGCCGCTGGCCACGCTCGTCGCCGACGGCGTCACCGCGCCGCTGGGCATGACCGACACCGGCTACAACCCGGGGCCGCAGCTGCGGTCGCGCATCGCCGCGACGGAGTACCAGCCGTACGCCGGGCGGGGCATGGTCCACGGCGAGGTGCACGACGAGAACGCGTGGTCGCTCGGCGGCGTGGCCGGGCACGCGGGGGTCTTCTCCACGGCGGCGGACCTGGCCGTGCTCTGCCAGACGCTGCTCAACGGCGGCGAGTACCGCGGCCGGCGGATCCTGCGCCCCGACACGGTGCGCGCGATGCTGGTCAACCACAACGCCCCGCTGGAGCAGGCCTACCCCGAGAGCGACCGCGGGCTGGGCTTCGAGCTCGACAAGCACTGGTACATGATGGGTCTCTCCTCCCCGGTGACGTTCGGGCACACCGGGTTCACCGGCACCTCGATCGTCGTCGACCCGCTCTCCCACTCGTTCGTCGTCCTGCTCAGCAACCGGGTGCACCCCGATCGCGGCTGGGGCAGCAACAACGCCGCCCGACGCGCCGTCGCCCGCGATCTCGCCGAGGCGATGCCGGTGCGGCCCCGCTCCCGCGAGGCGTGGCGGGCCGACCCGCGCGACCTCGCGACGGCCACCCTCGCCGCTCCGCTGCGCCGGGCGACGCGGGATGGCGGCACGGCGAGCTTCCTGCTCTGGTACGACACCGAGCCCCGCTACGACAGCGCCCGGTTCGAGGTCTCCACCGACGGGGGTTCGACCTGGGCCGCGGCCCGGATGCTGCTGCGCCACGCCCACCGGCGGTGGACCAGCGACGGCACGGTCACCGGCCACGGCGGTCGCGTCTGGTGGCAGGTCACGGCCGAACTGCCCGACGGGGCCACCCATTTGCGCTTCAGCAGCACCACCGACGCCTCCGGCCAGGGCCGCGGGGTCTACGTGGACCGGATCACGGCGTCAGACGGGGACGGACCGCTCTTCCAGGGAGAGGGCGGCGACGCCACGCGGCTCGTCGCCAGCGGGTGGACGCCGGCCCGCGCCTGACCGGTCGGATTCCCCCGGCGGCGCACCCACGCGCCGTACGGCAGCGGCGGGCGGGACGCCGCCCACGCCGTCGGCGGGCGCCCCAGGCGTGCCGACCACCCCGCGCCGACGCGAGCCGGGCGGAGTCGGTGCGGAAACCTGGCGGGCGGCGGGGAGCAGACACCGCCGAAACGGGTCAAGACAGCATAAGGGCGACACTCCGAATCTGGCTGCGGAATGCAAGCAATTTATCGATGGCAACGTGTCGCGGTCTTTTACCGAAGCGGGGCGAGACGCCACTAGGGTCAGGAAACCGATCGACCGGCGTCGTGGCGAAATCGGTACCGGCAATGGTGGGAACCGAAAGGGGTGGGAATGAGGGGGGTGGCTCCGATGGTCATCGGCATTGCCTCCTCGCCGGCCGAACGCAGGCAGCTCGCGCGTCTGCTCGGCGGGACCGAGGCATTTCTGATCGTGTCGAGCGTCGATCAGGCGCGTACGTTTCTCGGCGTGCCCGGGACACCGCGCACCGCGCCACCGGTCGCACCCGCGCCCACCGTGCCGGCGGAGCCCGTGGCGCCCGCGGTGGCGCCACCGACCGGCCTGCGCGTGGACTCCGACCGCCGGGTGCTGCGTTGGCGGGACGGCGAGGTCGAGTTGACCCGGTTGGAGCACGACTTCCTCCGGTGCCTCCTCGGCGCGCCGGGGCAGGTCTGGACCTACGAGCGGCTGCACCTCGAGGTCTGGGGCAACGTGCACCTGGGACGGGGCTCCGACATGCACTCCGTGGTGCGCCGGGTGCGGCACAAGCTCGCCCGGCTGAACGCCCCGGCGTCCATCGACGCGGTCCGCGGGGTGGGCTTCCGCCTCGCCCCGGTCTGAGGACCGGGCGGGGCGGCCCCGTCCACGACGGGCCGGAGCTGTCAGCTGACGGTCGGGGTCAGCAGCGGACGGGGGACAACGCGAAGTCCTCCACCGTGGGTGCGGTGGTGTTGATCCTCGTCTGCCGGGTCTGGGGCTTCCAGTTGTCCTTGGCGACGATCATCGTCAACGGGTTGTTCCGACGGTCCATCCAGTAGGCGTACTTGCCCTCGGCGTCCGTGGCGAACGTCCAGGACTGCGCCCACGAGTCGACCTGGACGGTGGCACCGGCGAGCGGCGAGCCGGCACCCTGGCAGCTCGTCCCGGTGACCGTGCCCGTCAGCTTGCCCCAGGTCGTCGGCTGCAGCACGTTCATCGTGACCGCCACCGGCTCCACCGCGTACGGCGTGTTCTCCTTGACGGCGACCGAGGCGGTGTAGGTGCCCGGCTGGTCCACGTTCGCCGTCATGCCGACGTTGACCGTGACGGCCTCGCCCGGCGCCAGGGTGGCCGCCTTCTTGTCGATCGTCATCCAGCTGACGTCGGCACTGCTGACGGCGCACTCCTCGAAGCCCGGCAGCGCCTCGCTGTCACGCGTCGCGGTGAAGCCGCCGGAGGAACCGCCGACCTTGTAGAAGCCGCACGCCGCGCCGCCGCGGTAACGCGCCGTGTTGGCGTTCGGCAGGCTCGACCACGAGGAGGTGGCCGGGTCGTAGGCGAAGCCGACGTTGGTGATGGCGCCGCCCTGCGAGCCGCCGACGACCAGGAACTTTCCGTTGGCCACGGCGAACGAGCTGGCCCAGTTGTCGGCCGGCGCGTCGGCGATGGCCGTCCACGCGTTGGCGCCCGGGTCGAAGGCGTAGCTCGCCTTCTGCGCCGCGGAGCCGTCGTTGCCTCCGGTGCAGTAGACGATGCCGTCGATCCCGCCGCAGGAGAGGAAGGCCACCGACTTCGGGTAGTCGGCCATGGTCTCCCAGCTGTCGCTGGCCGGGTCGTAGCGCACGACGTCGTTCGACATCGGCGTGCAGGACGCCGTGGTGCAGCCGCCGATGGCGTACAGCTTGCCGCCCGCGACCGCCTGGCCCGCCGCGGAGCGCGGCGCGGGGTTGTCGGCCTTCTCCGTCCAGGTGTTGGCCGCCGGGTCGTACGACCAGGTGGTGCCGTCCGGGCCGGCCGCCGCCCAGCCGCCGGTCGCGATGATCCTGCCGTCCAGGACGCCCACCGTCATGGCGGTACGCGCACCGGGCAGGTCGGCGATCGCGGTCCAGGTCTGCGCGACCGGGTCGTAGGCGTAGTTCTTCGCCGAGGACACCGATCCGGTGCCGCCGGCGATGGAGTACACCTTGCCGCCGAGGTTGACCACCCGGTTGTCCATCACCACGGCCGGGTAGTCGGCGATGTCGGTCCAGGGCGCGGCCTGCGGGCCGGCCTCGGGCGACGCCGCCGCCGTCGACTTGCCGGACGTCCTCGCCGCGAACGAGGTCGGGACCTCGAGCCGCTGCACCGGCGCGCCCTGGGAGCCGAGCACCTCCTGCGTGCTCATCCGGGTCCCGTCGGCCCGCAGCAGCTCGAACCCGCCAGCGCGCTCACTGAACTCGACGGCGACCGGGGCCCCGCCGGTGTTGGTCACCGTGAACGCCTTGGTGACCTTGCCGCTGGGCATCCGGGCGGTGCCGGTGACCTGGGCCGGCTTGACCGACAGTCGGCCGGCCGCCAGCTGGAAGTTCGCCGCGGTCGCCCAGTCCGCCTGGACGTCGACCTGCTTGCTCTGGCTGACGTAGTTTCCGGCCCGGGCGGTGAACTTGTGGGTGTCCGTGAGCGTCGAGAACATCCAGTAGAAGCCGTCCGCGAGCCCCGTGTCGTCCGGGGTCGCCACGGTGGTGGCCTTCTCAGTCGGACGGTCGTCGCTGGTGACGGTGGCGCCGTTGACGTAACCGTTGTCGTTCTTGTCGCGCACGTGGCCGAGCACCAGGCCGCCGTCGATCGGCTGGCAGGTGAGCTGGCTGCCGATCAGGACGTTGTCGATCGACCACCACCACTCGTACGAGGCGTCGTAGTAGCGGAACCGGACCCGCGCCTGGGCCTGGCCCGCGGCCTGCGGAATGGCGACCTCGGTCACCTTCGGGCCGCGCACGTCGGCCGCCTGCCGGAGCACGTTGGTCCAGGTGGTCCCGCCGTCGAGGCTGAGGTCGACGTCGGCGCGGTCGCTGCCCAGCCAGTTGTAGTCCTGGTTGAACCGGATGACCGGGGCCGTGACGCCGGTCAGGTCGACGACCGGGCTGACGAGCGAGGTGTCCTGCTTGCCGCCGGAGCCGTACTCGTCGCTGTCGACGATCGCGAAGTTGCCGGTGCCGCCGGTCAGGTTGCCCCGGGCGCCGTCGTCGGTGAACTTCCAGACCTGGCCGCTCGCGGCGTGGTCCACCACGGACCAGCCGGCCGGCACGGTGCTGCCGTCGAAGGTCTCGTACTCTCCGTCGGAGCCGAACCGGTATCCCGGTGCGGTCGTGCAGGCGTTGGTCCGCACCGGCACCGCCGCGTTGGCCGTGGCGTTGCCCGTGCCGACGACGACCTGCTTGGTCACTGTCTGGTAGCCCGGGTACTGCGGCTCGACCTTCAGGTTGTAGGTGCTCCCCGCCGGCAGCTTGAGGCTGTAGCGGCCGTTGACGGGCGTGGTGTAGTCGGACACGCCCGACTGGCCCTCCACGGTGACCTTCGCGTACAGCGGCCAGCCGTGCCCGGAGCCGTCGGTGACGGTTCCGCTGACGGTGACGCTCGGCACCGCCGTCAGCGCCACGTCGACGGTCGTGGTCGCGTTGCGGGCGACCGTGGCCGGCGTCGTCTTCGCCTGGTAGCCGAACGCCGCCACGGCGACCTGGTAGTCGCCGGCCGGGAGCAGGGACGAGTACGTCCCGTCGGCCCCGGTGGTCAGCTCGCGCTCCGCCGCGCCGGTCAGGGTGACCGTGGCGCCGGCGATCGGGGCGCCGGTGGTCGCGTCCGTGACCTTGCCGGCCAGGGTGCCGGTGTCGCCGATCGGGGCGGCGCTGAGCAGCGCGAGCGCGTCCAGGCGGCCCTCGCCGAAGACGTTGTTGTCGTCGGCGGTGCCACCGCACTGGGCGTCGGCCTTGTCGACCGCCGAGCCGTCCAGCAGCGCGCGGGTGGCGGTGACGTCGCCGACGAGCGCCGGCGCGGCCGACCACAGCAGCGCGATCGCGCCCGCGAGGTGCGGGGCGGCCATCGAGGTGCCGTTGTAGCTGGCGTAGCCGCCACCCGGAATGCTCGACCGGACGTTCACCCCGGGCGCCGCGATGTTGGGCTTGATCTCGCCGTTCTGGCCGGCGCCGCGGGAGGAGAAGCTGGCGATGTTGTTGTTGACGTCGTACGCGCCGGCGGAGTAGTTGCTGACCAGGCTGCCCGGTGAGCCGCTGGTCTGGCAGGCCGATCCGCTGTTGCCGTTGGACCAGACGCCGAAGATGCCCGACGCGGTCCAGGCCAGCGTCACGTCCTCCATGAACGGGTCGTTGGAGGGCAGCGTGGTTCCCCACGAGTTGTTGATGATGTTCGGGCGCTTGCTCGCGTCCGGGTTCTGGCCGTTGAGGTCCGTCGGCTCGAGCATCCACTGGCCGGAGGTGACCAGCGCCGCGTCGCTCGGGCAGCAGCCGTTGGCCGCGATCCACTTCACGTCGGGTGCGACGCCGATCTGGTTCGCACCGGCGGAGCCGGCCATCGTGCCCATCGTGTGGGTGCCGTGGCCGTTGGTGTCACAGGGCGCGGCGCAGGAGCCGGTGGCGCGGTACCAGTTGTAGTTGTGGTCGAACGTGCCGTCGCCGTTGTTGCCCCGGTAGGAGTTCACCAGCGCGGGGTGGTCGAACTGGACCCCGGTGTCGATGTTGGCCACCGTGATGCCGGCGCCCTTGGCACCGTACTGGGACCAGACGTCGTCGGCGTTGATGTTCGCGATGCCCCACTCGAGGGCGTTCACCGTCTTCTCGTCGGTGCCCTCGGAGACCTCGGGCACCTGGTAGGCGACCGGGGCGTACAGGCCCTCGACCTCGGCGTGCGCGGCGAGGCTCTGCGCCATCGTCAGGGAGCCGCCGCTGACCTTGATCGCGTTGGTCGCCCAGAAGGTCTCGTACTTCGTGCCCGAGCCGTCGAGCTCGGCCCGGATCTTGGACTGGCTGCCGGCGGCGGTCTTCTTCAGGGCGTCGGCGACGGCGGTACCGCGCTTGGCCCAGTCCTTGATGGCGGCGGCCTCGCTGAGGTCCGCCCGGTCCTTGAAGCGGATCCAGAAGTCGCCCTCGGTCTTACCCTGCAACGCCTTCGTGAGCTCCGGCCGGATCTTGTCGGTCGGGGAGGCCTGCGCGCCTGACCCTGTGGCGGCCAGGCCTGTCGCGGCGAGGATCATCGCCGCACCGGCGCTGACCAGAGATCTGGCCAGGCGCCTCGTGGGTGGACGTGTGAACATCGGTGGTGTCCTCCAGAACGACCCAGAGTGGAACGAGCCATGGTGGAGGGTGCCGGGGCCCGGCTCCGTTCGGTCGATCCGGATCCGCCCCCTGCATGCCCCCCAGGCACCGCGCGGGTCGCGCCGGCTGCCCGTCTGGACACTATGATCGACAAGAATGGACGATCAAGACTTGCCGTAAGCAATTTGTCACTAGCCGTTGGCCGGCGAATGGGGCGCTTGCCAATGATTGGCACTGTCATGACGAAGATGGGCAGAGGCTGCCCGTAGTTTCCGGGTGGGTGCTGTGGGGGCACGCGACGAAGGCACGGCGCCGGCTGGTCCAGGCCCGGCAGAGGAACCATTTCCGCTGATCATCGCGGTGACGCCGTCGCCAGCCGAGCGGATACGACTCGCGGAGCGTCTGGACGGCGTCGCGCCGCTGCTGCTGGTCGCCGACCTCGACGAGTTGCGCAGGCTGATCGCGGCGCCGACGCCGCTCGCCCCGTCGGCGCCGGTCGGCGCGCCAGCCGCCGCGGACGACGACGTGCTGTTGATCGACTCGGCCCGGTCGACGGTCCGCAGCCGGGGCCGCGAGGTCGGCCTGACACGGCTCGAACACGACCTGCTCGCCTGCCTGACCACCGAGCCGGTGCGGGTGTGGAGCTACGCCGAACTGCATCGTTCGGTCTGGCGTGACGAGGGGCGCGAACGCAGGGCGGACGTGCAGTCCCTGGTCAAGCGGCTGCGCCGCAAGCTGCACGAACTCGGCACCGGCGTGGCCATCGACTCGGTGCGTGGCGTCGGGTTCCGGCTGACCGACCATCGGCAACCGAGGGTCGGCGGCTCAGGCTGACTGCCTGACTTGGGCAGGACGCGCCCGCCGCAGGCTGACCGGCGGGCCGAACCGGACCGGGACGCCGGGGGAATACAGCACGCTGGCCGGTGCCCCGACGGGCGCCGGCAGCCCGGCGGCCGCCACCAGTTCGTCGTCCAGGTGCAGCAACCGCGCCCGGTGCAGCGGCCACCGGGGATGCCAGTTCGGCAGGTGCAGCGTCCGCCCGTGCGCCCGGGTGTGCAGGCCCCACCGGGCGGTGACGAAGTGCTCCAGCGGGGTCGGATCGGCGATCGGCTCCCCCACCCGCACCACCATCCGGCTCGCCGCGCCGACCGGGCCGGGCCAGCGGCGCCGGCACCGGTACGTGTAGCGGTCCCCGTCGCGCTCCAGCCGCATCGCCGACCACATGTACGGCAACCGCAGGGTCGCCCGGGCGACCAGCACCGGGACCAGCCGCGACGCGTCGAGCGAACGGAACACCACGGCGCGCCGGCCGGTGCCGTCGACCGAGTAGAGCCGCACGTTGGTCTCCGCGAAGGTGCCGAAGTACGGCACCCCCGGTCCCCCGCCGAGGCCCAGCCCCACCATCCGGAAGCCGATCAGGCCGACGTAGCTGACCCCGTCGAGGGTGTCCGGACGGGTCCCCGCGGGCAGCATCGGTGCGACGAGCTCCGGGGCGACCGCCCAGTGCAGGAACGTCAGGTCGTCCCAGCGCTGCCGCAGGACCGCCCGGGGGAACGCCTGCGCGGGTGCGGCCTCGACCGGCTCGATGTCCACGGATCCATCCTGCCGCACCCCGGTGGGCGCGTCACCCGGGCAGCGCCCGCCGCCGGTGCCGAGGTGGGTCGGAGGCCGACCGTCGCCTCGCCCGACTCACGCCGGCGCGCGGGTGGCGCTCGCGTCCCGACCCGACGGCGCGCCCGGCCGCTGACGACGGGCGGCGGGGGCCTCCTCGCCCTCGCGTCCCTTCGGCGGCACGGGATCGGGCGTGCTCCAGGAACGCCACAGGTCGCTGTAGCCGCCCCCGGCCTCCAGCAACTGCGCGTGCGTACCGTGCTCGACGACGCGCCCGTGCTCCAGGACGACGACGCGGTCCGCGGTGGCCGCCTGACTGAGGCGGTGCGCGACGATCAGGGTGGTGCGGCCCTCGGTGGCCGCCGTGGCGGCGCGGTCGAGGTCGCGCGCGCCCGCGCTGCCCGCCTCCGCGGTGGCTTCGTCGAGCACCGCGACGGACGGGTCGGCGAGGACGAGGCGCGCCAGGGCGAGTTGCTGGGCCTGGGCGGCGGTGAGCTGCCGCCCGCCCTCCCCCACGCACGTGTCGAGGCCCTCGGGCAGGGCGCGGAGCCAGCCGGTGACGCCGACGAGGTCGAGTGCGGCGCGCACCTCGGCGTCGGTGGCGTCCGGGTTGGCGAGGCGCAGGTCGTCGCCGAGCGTCCCGGCGAAGACGTGCACCTCCTGGCTGATCAGGGCGATCTCGCGGCGGACGTGGTGCTCGTCCAGTTCCGTCAGTGGCACGCCGCGCAGGCGGACCGCGCCCTGGGTGGGCGCGATGATCCCGGCGGCGATGCCGGCGAGCGTGCTCTTGCCCGCCCCGCTCGCGCCGACGAGAGCGACGCGTTCGCCCGGCGCCAGGCGCAGCGCGACGTCCCGCAGCACGACGGGTCCGTCCTCGTAGCAGTGCCGGGCGACGACCACCTCCAGCGTCGCCGGCCCGGGGCTGTCCTGCGCCACGGTCCCAGGGCGTCCCTCGCGGGCCGGTGCGGAGCCGTCGGGCGCGGCGGAGCCGGGCAGTGAGGTGACGCCGACCAGCCGGGCGAGGCTCGCCCCGGCCTGCAGCACGGAGTCCGACTGGAGCAGCAGCAGGCCGATCGGGTTGAACAGCCGGTGGAAGTAGAGCGCGGCGGTGGTCGCCGCGCCCACGGTGACCAGGTCGTCGCGGACCAGCAGGAACCCGGCGAGCAGCACGGCGGCGAGCCCCACGAACTCCGACCGGTTGATCCGCAGCCCGAACCGCGTGTGCAGGCTGAAGATCTCCAACGACAGGTCACGGGCCACGGCGGAGCGATCGGCGATCCGACCGACGTGCGCGTCCTCCAGCCGGTAGGCGCGCACGGTCGCGGAGCCGCGCAGCGCGCCGGCCATGACTTGCGTCCGCTCGCCCGTGGCCACGCGCTCACGCGCGTAGTACGGCATCGAGCGATTCAGGTACCAGCGCAGCGCCAACGCGTAGGCGGGGGCCGCGGCCAGCCCGGCGAGGCCGAGCCGCCAGTCCAGCGCGAAGAGCCCCACCGCGGTCAGCACGATGGACAGCAGCGCGCCGAGAAAGGCGGGGCCGCTGGTGGCGATCACGTTCGTCACCACGGCCACGTCGTCGCCCGCGCGGGCCACCAGGTCTCCGGTCCCGGCACGTTCCAGCGTGGCCGACGGCAGGTGCAGGGCGCGGTCGAGGACCCGCTCCCGCAGCCGCGCCAGCACGGTCTCGCCGAGGCGTGCGGCGAGCGCGGCGCCGATCGCGGTGAGCAGGCCGGCGAGCACCGCGGCGCCCGCGATCACGCCCGCCCAGACCACGATCCGCGGGGTGTCGGACCCGGCGATGACGTCGTCGACGAGGCGGCCGAGCACCCACGGGGCGACGAGCCCGGTCGCGGCGGCGGCGACCAGCAACGCGCCGGCGGCGGCGCTGAGCCCGGGCAGCCGGGCGAACTCGGACCGCAGGGCGGCCCAGGTCTGCCGTCCGGTGGCCGTGGGCAGCAGTTGTCGGGATCCGACGCCGAGCGTGGTCGACTCCTCGGTCACCGCAGGACCTCCTCCCGGTAGCGGGCGTCGCGCGCGAGCAGCTGCTCGTGCGGGCCCTCGGCGACGACCCGCCCGTGGTCGATCACGGCCACCCGCTGCGTTACCCGCAGCAGGGCCGGGCTGTTGGTGATCAGCACCGTGCCGCGGGCCGCCGCCGCACGGGCGGCCACCAGTCCCTCGGCGAGCAGCGCCTCGGTCACCGCGTCGACCGCCGTGGTGGGGTTGTGCAGCACCAGCACGGGCGGGTCGGCGACGAGTGCCCGGGCCAGCCCGATCCGCTGGCGTTGCCCGCCGGACAGGTTCGCCCCCCGCTCGATGAGCAGGCGGTCGATGCCGTGCGGGTGCGCGGCGAGCACGTCCTCGGCCGCCGCGGCGCGCACCGCGGCACGCAGGACCGCCTCGTCGACCTCGGCGCCGGCGGCGATGTTGGCGCGCAGCGTCCCTTCGAACAGCGCCACGTCATGCTGCTCCACCAGCAGGATGCTCCGCACGGCGTCGATGTGCAGGTCGTCGGCGGGCACGCCGTCGACGTACACCGTGCCCCGGTAGTCCTCCCGCGGCACGCGGCCGGACAGCAGCGCCACCAGTGCCTCGGCCTCGCCCGGGTCGTAGGCGAGCACCCCGAGGACCTCACCGGCGCCCACCCGCAGGCACACCCCGTCGAGGCCGGCGTACCGCACGGTGTCGAGGGCGAGCCGGGACCCGGTCGCGGCGGGCGGCCCGGCGTCGCCCGGCCGGGTGAGTGGCTCCGCGCCGAGCACCCGGGCGACCCGCCCGGCGGAGGCGCGGGCCATGGCGAGAAGCTGCACGCAGTAGCCGAGGGTCTGCACGGGCTCGGCGACGAACTGGGCCAGCCCGACGACGGCGACGAGTTCGCCGATCGTGAGCCGGCCCTCGATCGCGAGCCAGCCGGCGACGCCGGCGACCGCCGCGAGGAAGAGACCGTTCACCGTGGTGGTGAGCCCGAGGTGCAGGCCCTTGGTGGTGGCGGCGCGCAGGGTCACGTCGAGGGCGTGGCGGCTGGCGGCCGCGTACCGGCGTGCGGCGTGGTCCTGAGCGCCGATGCCGCGCAGCACGCGCAGGCCGGTGACCAGGTCGACGGCGAGCGCGGTCGTGGTGGCGAGGGTCTCCTGCTGCGACGCGCTGCGCCGGCTGAGCAACGGCGCCATCCGCTGCAGGGCGACGACCACCAGCGGCACGCCGACGAGCACCCCGAGGCCGAGCGGGACGTCGACGACGAGCAGCGCGACGGCGGCGACCACGACGGCGGTGAGCGCGGCGGCGCCGAGCCCCGCGACCCGCACGACGAGCGCCGACAACTCGGCGTCGGAGGCGGTGACGGCCAGCAGTTCGCCGTCGCGCATGCCCGAGCGGTTCCCGCGCGGGTCGAGGGCGCTGCGGGCGATCTCGACCCGAACGAGGTGGGCCTCCTGCTCCACGGCGGCGTACGCCAGGCGGGCGCCGGTGCGGTAGGCGAAGGCGAGGACGGTGAACAGGGCGGCGAGGCCGGCGAGGGAGAGCAGCAGCGCGCGTACGTCCCCGGTGGCGACCGCGCGGTCGATGATCACGCCGATCGCGACCGGGACGAGGGCCTCGGCGGCCTGGTGGGTGCAGAGCAGCGCGGTGCCGGCCACCACGCGACCGCGCTGGCGGCGCAGGGCACGGCGCAGGACCGTCCCACCGCTGATCTTCTCGGCTGCCACGAGCGTCAGGAGCGGGTGGACGGCACGAGGGCACCGTCGCGGCGGCCGGCGGACGGGGCGCCGGAGCGCGGCGCGACGGTGCCGTCGGCGCGGGTGGTGGTCATGGTCCGCACTCCGCGGCCCGGGGCGGCCTGGACGAACGAGGTGTACACGAGATGCGCCCTCCCAGCGATCGAGGGCCAGGTTAGCCTCACCTAATGGCCCCGGCGAACGGGGGCTCGACGAGTCGTCAGTTACCCACCCCCAGGTCGAGGCCCGGACGGGCCGTGACGTGGTGACGGCCGATCGGCAGCATCAGCGGCTTCTCCGACGTCGGATCGATGATCACCTGGCTTTCGAGGCCGAACACGGCACGGACGCACTCCTGCGTCAGCACCTGTGCCGGCTCGCCCGCGGCGTACAGCCTCCCGGCGGCCAGAGCGATGAGGTGGTCCGCGTAGCGAGCGGCGAGGTTGAGATCGTGCAGCACCATCACGATCGTCGTCCCGCGCGTCAGATTGAGGTCGGTGAGCAGGTCGAGGACCTCGACCTGGTGGCTGACGTCGAGGAACGTCGTCGGTTCGTCGAGCAGCAACAGGTCCGTCTGCTGGGCCAGGGCCATCGCGATCCAGACCCGTTGCCGCTGGCCGCCGGAGAGCTCGTCGACCGAGCGGTCGGCGAGGTCCGCCGTCTGCGTCGCGTCCAGGGCCGCCGCCACGGCGGCGTCGTCCTCCCTGCTCCAGCGGGACAGCACGCGCTGGTGCGGGTTGCGCCCGCGGCCGACGAGGTCGGCCACCGTGATCCCTTCGGGCGCCGTCGGCGACTGCGGAAGCAGGCCGAGGGTACGGGCCAGCTGCTTGGCCGGCAGCCGGTGCACCTGCTTCCCGTCGAGCAGGACGTGGCCCGCGCGGGGCGCCAGCAGGCGCGACATCGATCGCAGCAGGGTCGACTTGCCGCACGCGTTGGCGCCGACGATCGCCGTGATCTTCCCGGGCGGCACGACGAGGTCGAGCGAGGAGATGACGACGCGGTCGGCGTAGCCGAGCGTCAGGCTCTCGACCGCGAGCGTGTGGGTGGTGGTCACAGCGAGCCTCCCGCGCGGTTGGTGCGGATGAGCAGGTAGATGAGGTAGGGGGCGCCGAGCACGCCGGTGACGACGCCCACCGGGTAGCGCGTGTCGAAGGCGAACTGGCCGGCGAAGTCCGCGACGAGCACCAGCAGGGCGCCGACGAGGGCGGAGGGCAGCAGCAGCGAGCCGGCCGGGCCGACGATCCGGGCGGCGATCGGCCCGGAAAGGAAGGCGACGAAGGCGATCGGCCCGGTGGCCGCGGTGGCGAAGGCGATCAGGCCGACGGCCGCGACGATGACCAGGAGCCGGGTGCGCTCCAGGCGTACGCCGAGCGCCGCCGCGGTGTCGTCGCCGAGCTGCATCATGGCGAGGTTGCGGGCCTGACCCAGCAGCACCGGCGCGAGGACGGCCACGGCGACGGCCACCGGAAGGGTCTCCCGCCAGGTGGCGCCGTTGAGGCTGCCGGTCAGCCACCGCATCGCCTCCTGCAGGTCCCACTCGGCGGCCTGGGTCAGGACGTACGCGGTGACGCTGTCGAGCATCGCGGCGATGCCGATGCCGATCAGCACGAGGCGGGTGCCGGCGACGCCGTCCTTGAACGACAGGGTGTAGACGACCAGTGCCACCGCCAGCCCGACGACGATCGCGAAGGCCGACACCCCCGCCTCCCCGAGGTGCAGCGTCACGATCGCGAAGGCCGCCGCGGCGCTCGCCCCGGAGCTGATGCCGATGATGTCGGGGCTGGCGAGCGGGTTGCGCAGCATCGTCTGGAAGGTGACCCCGCCCAGCCCGAAGCAGGCCCCGGCCAGGATCGCGAGCACCGCCCGGGGCAGGCGGAGCGTGCCCACGGTGAAGGACGCCCCCGGGACGTCCTCGCCGGCGATCACCGCCAGGACGTCCGCCGGGGGGTAGAAGGTGTGTCCCACCATCAGCGAGACGGCGAACGCGGCGAGGACCAGGACGGTGAGCACGACGAGCACGCCGCGCCTGCGGCGCGTACGGCGTACCCGGCCGTGGGTGACGGCCTCGAGAGTCGTGCTGCTCACAGCTCGCGCACCTTCTGCCGACGGACGATGTAGATGAAGAACGGCGCGCCGATCAGCGCCGTCACGATCCCCACGTCGATCTCCGCCGGGCGCGCCACCACCCGGCCGACGACGTCCGCGGCGGTGAGCAGCGCCGCGCCGAGGAGCGCGGAGAACGGCAGCAGCCACCGGTGGTCGAGGCCGATCAGCAGGCGGCACACGTGCGGGACGACCAGACCGACGAAGCCGATGGGTCCCGCGACCGCCGTGGCGGCGCCGCACAGCAGCACGGCGCCGAGTGCCGCGACGGCCCGCACCACCGCGACCCGCTCCCCGAGCCCCGCCGCGAGCTCGTCACCGAGGGCGAGCGAGTTCAGCGCCCGGGCCGACAGGACGCAGATCGCGAAGCCCACCAGGAGGAACGGCATGGCCTGTCGGATGCTGTCGTACGTCGCGCCGCCGACCCCGCCGATCTGCCAGGAACGGAAGTTGCCGGCGACGTCGTTGCGCGGTAGCACGAAGGCGCTGATCAGCGACGCGAGCGCGGCGGACGTCGCGGCGCCCGCGAGCGCGAGCTTGAGTGGCGTCGCGCCGCCGCGGCCCAGGGAGCCGACGGCGTACACGAAGACGGCCGTGATCGCCGCGCCGAGGATGGCCGCCCAGAGGTAGCCGGTCGCCGACGACAGACCGAACGTGACCATCGCGACGACCACGGCGAGTGACGCCCCCATGTTCACGCCCAGGATGCCGGGGTCGGCCAGCGGGTTGCGGGTCACGCCCTGCATGACTCCCCCGGCCAGGCCGAGCGCCGCCCCGACGGTCACGGCGAGCAGGGTGCGCGGGATCCGTTTGGTGACGGCCGCCTGCTCCATGGTCGCGTCCGCGCCCCGCAGCGCGGCGAGGATGTCGGACCAGCCGACGTCGCGCGAGCCCAGCGCGACCGACGCCACCATGAGCGCCAGCAGCACCACGGCCGCGACGAGGAACCACAGCAGGCGTACCCGCGCCGGACGCCGCACCACGGCGACGTCCGGCAGGGCACACCGGTCGAGTGCGGTCATGACACCCGGTCGGCGGCCTTGGCGAGCATCGCGACGTAGTCGTCCAGCACGAACGGGATGGCCAGCGGGGTCGGGTTGGCCGCGGTGCCCAGCGGCGTGGCGCCGGAGAGCATGACCACCGAGCCGCGCTTGATCGCGGGGATCTTCGACAGCAGCGGGTCGGCCTGCGCGGCGGCAAGCAGCTTCTCGTCGCCGTAGGCGACGATGACGTCGACGTCGTCGAAGACCTGGATCTGCTCGGCGCTCTGGTTCAGGGTGAACTTGTCGGTGCCGGCGGAGAGCTTCGCGATGCCGGCCGGGACCTTCATCCCGAGGTCGTTGAAGAACTGGGCCCGGGTGTCGTGCGTCGTGTAGAAGCCGATCTTGCTCAGGTCGGTCGGGTCCACGTGCGTCATGAACATCGCCGACTTGCCCGCCAGTTGCGGGTGCTTCGCGGCGGCCTCGCCCATCCGCTTCTCGAAGTCGGCGATCAGCGCGTCGCCCTCCTTCGCCAGGCCCAGGGCCTGGCTCTCCAGCTTGATGGTGTCGCGCCAGGCGGTGGCCCAGGGCGCCTTCGGGTAGGCGACGACCGGGGCGATCTTGCTCAGCGTGTCGTAGTCCTGCTGCGTCAGGCCCGAGTACGCGGCGAGGATGACGTCGGGCTTGGTGTCGGCGACCGCCTCGAAGTTGATGCCGTCGTTCTCGTCGAACAGCACGGGTGTTGTCCCGCCGAGCGACTTGAGCTTTTCGGAGACCCAGGGCAGGACGCCGTCGTTGTCGTCGTCGCCGAAGTTGGCCTTCGCCATCCCCACGGGAACGACGCCGAGAGCCAGCGGCACCTCGTGGTTCGCCCAGGCGACCGTCGCCACCCGCTTCGGCTTCTCCTTGATCGTCGTCGTGCCGAGCGCGTGCGTGATGGTGACCGGGAACGCCGCGGAGCTGCCGCTGTCGGAGGCCTCCTCGGCCTCCGACGACCCGCCGCAGGCGGTGAGCGCCAACGTGGCGGCCAGGGCGACGACTCCGGTGAGGAAGCGGTTTGCGCGCATGGAACTACACCTCGATGTCAGGTAAGGGGAGGCTAACCTAACACACGGTTCCGGGGGGTCTTGATCTACCGCGACTCGATCGAAGGCGACCCATCGCATGCCGTCCGAGCTGGGACGACCGGAGGCCGCAGCACCGCCCGAACCCCCCGAGCATGTGGATGAACATCGATCGGAGAGGGTGCGCCGACGCGTTTTTGTCAGGTCAGGCTAACCTAACTCGACGTGGACACGGAAGGTGGCCCGCGAGCCGCGAAGGAGCGCAGCATGACCGTCGGCACCGCTACGGTCGACGCCGGGTTGATCAAGCGCCCGATGCTCGCCGAGGTCGTCGCCAACCGGGCGCTCACGCCGCACCTGCGGCGCATCACCCTGACCGGCGCCGAGATCGACCGCTTCGGTCACGACGGTCCGGACCAGTTGGTGCGGATCTTCCTCGCCCCCGCGCCCGGCGCCGAACTGCACCTGCCCGACTCGGCGCAGTGGTGGCCCGCCCTGCAGGCCATGCCCGCCGAACGGCGGCCGGTGGTCCGCAACTACACCGCCCGGCGCCTGGACGTCGGGCGGCGCGAGCTCGACATCGACTTCGTCCTGCACGGCGACGCCGGGCCGGCCTCCGCGTGGGCGCTGCGCGCCGCGCCCGGCGACCCGATCGGCGTGCTCAGTGACGGCGCCGCGTACGCCCCGCCCGCCGACACCGACTGGCAGCTGCTCGTCGGCGACGAGACCGCCATGCCGGCGATCACCGCGGCCGTCGAGGCGCTACCGCCGCAGGCGCGGGCGATCGCGCTGATCGAGGTGGGTTCGGCAGAAGACGAGATCGAGGTACGCACGCCGCCCGGCGTCACGCTGACGTGGCTGCACCGGGGCGGCGCACCGGCGGGCGGCAGTGACGTGGTGATCCGTACGCTGCGGGACCTGGCGTTGCCGGCCGGCACGCCGTACGCCTTCGTCGCCGGCGAGTCCGCCATGGTCACGACCGTCCGGCGGCACCTGTGCGCCGAACGCGGCATCGCCAAGGAGCGCGTCTACTTCGGCGGCTACTGGAAGCGCGCCGCGCACTGAGCGCGGATGCCGGCACGCCGCTGGCCGGCTCGGCGAGACGCCGGACGGCCGCCCACGCCCCGGCCGCCGGCGCAGACCCCGCGCGCAGCGGCCCGACCACGGACGAGGGCGCTCGGCCGCCCGGCGCGCGGCCGACGCGAGCTACCCGTTGGCGGGATCCTCCCCGGCTGCGGGCCGGTAGCAGTCGCTGGCCAGGATGAGGGCGACGCGGTCGCGGCTCGCGGTGGTGGTGAGGCTGATCGTGATCCCGGTGTCGGGGTCGCGCATGGACAGCGCCCCCCGGGTGCCGTCGGCGAAGGTGCGGTCCTCGGTGACCTCGTAGCCCTGCTGTTGCCACATGTCCCGGATCCGTCGCAGCGTCGGGATCTGGTCGGCGGGCGGGACCGGCAGCCCGGCGAAGCCGCTCAACGTCCAGCGTCCGTCGTCGGCGATCTCGCCCCGCCGGCCCTGGCAGGGCGAGGTGTTGGTCCGCCAGTCGTCGAGCCCGACACCGGCGGTGGTGGCGACGGCCCGGGCGCGAGCCTCGGCCAGGGCGCTCACCTCGGCGATGGCCTTGGTCTGCAACGGGTCGTCCTTTCCTGTCGAGGAACCGGAGTCACCGCCGGCGCAGGCGGTGGAGAGCAGCAGCACGGCCGCCAGCGCCACGGCGGGCCACCGGGGCGCACGGCGCCGCAGGGTCATGGCGCCCTTCCGTGCGCGAGCGCGGCCGCCTCGTAGTCGCCGACGATGACGGCCGCCTGGGAGCGCAGCATCTGACTGTTCTGCGCCCAGTATCCGCTGTGGCCGGAGGTGTCGACCTCCAGGACGTTGCCGCCGAACTCCGGCTCGTGCGGGGCGGGACCATGGATGCCGACGACGCTGTCGAGCAGCCAGTCACCGACGACGGGCACGCCGTCGAGCCAGCCGACCGTCTCCTCCGGTCGCGCGACGACGGTGTCGTCGGCCGCGGCGCCGGCCCACACGTGTCTCGGGTCGACGTTGAACTCGCCGGCGTTCTCGACGCGCATGCCGGGACTGCCGACGGCGATCAGATCGTCCACGGCCAGGCCGTCACCGTTGCTGGCCGCCTCGCCGAGCACCGTCGAGCCGTAGCTGTGGCCGATGGCGGTCAGGTGGGAGGGACCGTCGTCGTGGGAGGCGCGCAGCCCGTCGACGAAGCCGTCGAGCGCGCGGGCGCCGGCCTCGGACCTGGCGCCGAAGACGGCGCTGACGATGTCGAGGTTGGCCGACGGGGTGTCGTAGCCGAGCCAGGCCACGACGGAGACGTCGGCGCCGGCGGGGGCGAGTTCGACCGAGGCCTCCCGCAGGTCGTTGGCCCGCCCGATCAGGCCACGGATGTCGGCGAGTTCGGTGCCGACGCCGGGAACGAGGACGGCCGTGTGCGCGGCGGTGTCCGGGTCGCCGATCGCGACCGCCGCCTTCCCGTCACCCGTGGGGTCGAGCGAGAGCAGGTAGAGCCGCTCGTGCGGCGCGGCGTTCTCCGCGCCCTCCAGCTTGTCCAACAGCATGACCGCGGCGGTGTGCCGCGGGTCGGCCCGGTCGCGGCGCTCGACGTCGTCGCCGATGAAGGCGCGCAGCGCCAGTTGGTTCGCCGCGTCGCGGTCGACGGCGGGCAGTCCGTCGAGCGCGCCGATCCGTTCCGGGTAGGCGGTGCGGTAGACCTGCCGCTCGTCGTCGGACAGACCGCTCCACCACGCACGTACGTCGGCGGGGTCGCTGCCCGGTGCCGGGATGTCCTCCTCGCGCAACCGAAGTGCCGCGGCGGCGGCGAGCGCGCCGTCCCGGGCCTTGTCGTACTCCCAGGCCGACTCCCCCGGGGCGCTGGCCGTCAACCGCGTCAGGGCATGGGCGATCCGGCCGTCGACCTCGGTGGCCTCGGCGACGATCCGCGTGATGAGGTCGGTGTAGGTCGCGGCGTTCTGGACGTGCCGGCGGTGGATCACGTCCGCGTCGGGGTCCTGCCCGCCCTCCGCCCCGGGCGCCGGCGCGGAGACCCGTCCGGCGTCGTCCACGCTCAGGCCGAGGGACCGGGCGGCGCCCACGGCCGACTCCAGTCGCCGCTGCAGGTCACCGAACTCCTGCGCCGCCTCCCGCAGCACGCTCGCGGCGGTGCGGGTCTGCAGGCTGGCGACCTCGAACTCGTCGTCGAGCTCGTCGAGGCGGCCGAACGCCGCGGTGGCGGCCGGGCCCTGCCAGCCCGAGCCGCGCAGCGGCCGGGTCAGCTCGGCGCCGCACCGCTCCTCCAGCTTCGCGCAGGCCCGCGACAGGTCCGTCCAGGCCTGCGCGGCGTCACGCAGCGGCGCGAGGCGCGCCTCGCGCAGGTCCGCGTACGTCACCACGGAGCGGTCACCGCCCGGGGAGGTCGAAGTGGGCGGCGCTGGCCTCGTCGCTGTAGCGGTAGTCCATCGCGCAGCCCTGCAGGGCGTCGCCGACCGCCGACACGTGTCTGTCCAGCTTCCTCAGGTCGTCCGACCACGACCAGCGCAGCCGCTCCAACGCCGTCCGGGTCTGCCAGCCGGGCAGGCCGGCGACCGCGGTCCGCGTCTCGTCCCCGAGGTCGGACACGCCACCGCGCAGGTCGTCGCGCAGGTCGTCGCAGACCCGCGCCGCCTTCTCCAGCAGCTCCGGCTCGACGTGAAGTTCAATCACCGACTGGCCTCCCGCGAAGATCGACACGAGCCTACATAACCACACCGGCGCGGCGAGCACACCGGCCACCGGCGTGCTGCCCGCCGCCGCGCGGCAGGACGGGCGTGCCGGGGACACCGCTGCGTCGAGGGCCGGATTACCCTCGCCGACATGAGCCGACGCACCGACCCGGCCCGGCGTCCCCTGTGGCGTGACCGCGACTTCGGCGCCTACTGGGCTGCGCAGTCGCTCTCCGCCGCCGGTGACTCGTTCGCCTACCTCGCGGTGCCGCTGCTCGTGCTCCACGCGACCGGATCGGTCGCCCAGATGGGCCTGCTCACGGCCGTGGCCGGAGCCGCGTCCGTCGGTGCGGGGATCTTCGGCGGCATCCTGGTCGACCGGTACGACAGACGGAAACTGATGATCACCGCCGACCTGGCCCGGCTGGTGCTCTACGGCCTCGTTCCCCTGGCGTGGCTCGCCGGTCCGCAGGTCTGGCTGCTCTTCGTCGTCCTGCCGATCTGCGAGGCGGCCGGCATGGTGTTCCAGGTCGCCGCGGTGACCGCGGTGCGCAACCTCGTCGACCGGCCCAGGATCACCGAGGCCAACGGGCGTCTCCAGGCGACGTACGCGGCGGCAGCCGTGGTGGGGCCGCTGCTCGCCGGCGTGGTGTCGGCCCGGTTCGGTCCCACGGCGGCCATCGCCGTCAACGCGGCCAGCTTCGCCCTGTCGGCCGCCGGCCTCTGGCTGGTACGGCTGCGGCGGCCCGACGAGGGCGCGGCGGTCGACGGCGCGGCGCGGCGGGAGGGTCGGCTGGCCGAGTTCCTCGCCGGCGCGCGGTTCCTCTGGCGGCAACCCGTGCTCCGCTCCCTGACCGTCCTGCTGTCGGTCTTCATCTTCCTGACGTACGGCTTCACCGACGTTCTCGTCTACCACGTCAAGCACGACCTCGGCGGCTCCGACCGCACCGTCGGCACGGTGCTGGGCCTGGCGGCGCTGGGCACGATCGTCGGAGCGCTGCTGGTGGCGCCCCTGCGCCGCCGGCGCGGCTTCGGCACGACCTGGATCGGCGCGCTTGCGACGTGCGGTCTCGCCATCGTGGGCATCGGCGTCGTCGGGAGCGTGCGGGGCGTGACCGTGCTGAGCGCGGTGTACCTCTGCGGCGTCAGCGTGGGTGGGATCTGCTCGATGTCGCTGCGCCAGGAGATCACGCCTGACCACCTGCTCGGTCGGGTCACCTCGGCGTTCTGGAGCACGCACTACTCGCTCGGCCCGGCCGGCGCGGCGGTGCTGACGTGGGCCGCGAGCCGGTACGGCGTCACCGCGGTCACCCTCGTCGCGGGATCGGGGTGCCTGCTGGTCGCGGTCGGCGGGCTGTTCACCCCGATCCGCCGCGCCGGGTCGGAGCCGGCGGCCGACCGCTCGGCGATCCGGCGGGCCGCGACCAGCCAGGCGTCCTGACCTCGAACGCCGGCCCCGCCGTGCGCGACGCGGCCGTGCCGCCATCGCCGGGGTCAACGCACGCTCCGCCCGACGCCGCCCACCCGGCGCGCCGAGGGTGCCGCCGGCCCCACCGGTCGGCCGACCCGGGCCACGTGCAGCAGGCGCTCCGGCGCCACGCCCAGCAGGGAGCCCAGGGCGTCGCGGGTGGCGGGCGCGTCGACGAGTTGGCTCAGCGGGTGCGCCGCGAGCCCGGCCGCGTGCAGGGTCAGCCACGTGCGCGCGAGCACCCGGCCGAACTCGACCTGGGCCGCGTCGTCCATGCCGGCCGGCCCGACGAGCACGAGCACGGCGCCGCCGAGCGCGAGCGGATTGCCGGACGCGGCCGCGAGCAGCCGGGGCAGGCCCAGCCGGCGCAGTCCCGGGTAGGCCGCCAGCGCCGCCCGCAACGCGGTGGCCTCGCGTCCGGACAGGTTCAGGCAACGGTCGGTGAGCCCGTCGAGGCGGTAGTCCGGGTGCGCCGGCGTGAGCCGCAGCCACGACCGCAACTCGCCGACCACCGCGGGATCCCCGTACATCCGCCGGTCGGCGACCCTCAGCAGGCGGGCCAGCAGGCCGGCGTCCGGTACGGTGCGCACCGCCCCGCCGCGGGCCCGCGCGACGGCGTCGACGGCCGCCACCACCGCGGCCTGCGGCCCGGCCGAGAACCGACCCCGGTGGGTGCGACGGGTGAGCACCTGCATCGCGCCGAACGGGGTGTCGTAGCGGTGCGGTGACGCCCGCAGCCAGCCCACCCGGCGCTCGTCGGCGCAGTGGTCGGCGACGAACGTCATCCGCAGGCCGGCGTCGGCCGCGACGACCAGGCAGGTCTCGACGAACGCGCCCAGCGACAGCCGCAGGTCCCGCCCGGTGGGATCGGCCGCCGGCAGCGCGTCGGCCCGGTCCCAGCCCACCCGGACCTCGCCGCCGCGGTGGTCGAGCCGCCACGGTTGGGTGTTGTGCGCGCTCGGCGCCCGCCAGCAGAGCGGCTCCAGCGCGCGGAACGCGGCGAGCGACATCACAGCGCCTTCTCGTAGAAGGTGTACCCGTGCAGCGGCCGGCCGCCCAGCGCCCGGTACTGCGCGGCCGACGCCGGGTTGTCCCGCCCGACGTAGGTGCTGCGCAGCGTCGTGTACCCGCCGGCGTGCAGGTTGCGCCGCAGCGCGGCGGAGAGCAGGCGCTGGTATCCGCGCCCCTGGTGCTCGGGCAGCACACCCTTGACGATCAGCACCGCCTCCCGCCGGTAGCGGCGTCGGGCCGCCAGCAGCCGGAGCTGGTTGACCAGGTTGAGGTCGCCGCGGACCCGCACCACGAACTCGCTGATGTCCGGCACGCACAGCACGAACGCCACGGGCCGCCCGGCCCGGGTCAGGTAGAGCAGCAGCGACTCGTCCAGCAGGTACGCCAGCCCGTCGGTCTGCCGGCGCAGCTGGGCGGCGGAGATCTCGGTGTAGTAGCCGAGCTGGGCGAAGGACGCGTTCAGCATCCCGCGCAGCAGCTCGAGCTGGTCGGCGAGCCGACGCACGTCGCCCCGGTGCACCGTCAGCCGCGCGCCGTCGGGGTCGGTGCCGATCGGGGCGTCGCCGCCGGCGGAGACCGGGCAGATCCAGGTGTCCGACTCGAACCGCCGGTGGAATCCGTACGCCTCGTAGGCGCTCACGTACCGGGGCGGGTTCCAGGCGCTGTCGATGAAGCCCCGGTCGGCGTACCCGGAGGTGATGACCCCGCCGGACTCGTTGGGCAGCAACGCCACCGGCCCGAAGAGCGCCTCGCGGTCGCCGGTGGCGCGGGCGGCGGCGGCCATCGCCTCGAACAGCGGTTGCGCCGCCGCGTCGGTGAACTCGGTGAGCCCGAAGAGCTGGCACCGGCGGCCGAGCTTGGCGTCGAGGGCGGCGTCCGTGTGCAGGGTGGTCCGGCCGACGACCGCACCCGTGTCGCCGTCGCGCAGCACGTACATCGGCACGCCGTCGCGCCACCACCGGCGCACCTGCTGGCGCGACGGGGGCACGAAGCGCGGCTCGCCGGCGTACACCCGGTCGGTGAGCGCCACGAACTCGCGCAGGCCGCGCCGGTCGACGACCTGCTGGAGAGCGTGCGGGGCGGTCATCGCCGCACCGCCGGTCCCACCGTCTCCGAGCCCAGCGGCGTGAACGTCTCGATGTGCCCCAGTTCGGTGGACTCGGCCCGCCACAGCCCGTTGGAGTAGCCGTCGGGTTCGGCGGTGAAGAGCCGGATGAAGCCCGCGGTGGCGTTGCGGTCGCCGTCGGTGAGCCAGACCATCAGCTTGCGGTGGTGGCGGGAGCGGGCGAAGCGCAGCAGGGCCTCGCGGTCGCTGAAGAACGCGACGGTGCCGAGGGTGAACGGGAACTCCCAGTACACCCGGTGCCAGCGGTATCCGGACATGCGGCGCATGTCGCGGACCATCCGGCGCCAGGCCGGGAAGAGCCGCAGGATCGCCAGCGGCCCGCGGTAGCGGGTGGCGCCGAAGAACATGGCGCCGGCCTGGGCGCGCGCCGGGGCGCGGGAGAAGTCACGGGTACGCATCACTCACCCACCAGGTAGACGTTCTTGATCTTCTGTCGTCCGGCGAACGGGCCGGCGTCCGGTTCGTGCAGCTCGACGCGGAGGTCACCGGCGGTCGGGTCCTCGCTCAGCGACTGCGCGAAGTCGCGGGAGACCGCCGCGAGGTGCCGGCGTACGCCGCTGCGGCAGGCGGCGGCGAGCGCCTCGCGCTCCGACCCGGACAGCGGGCGGCGCAGTTCGAGGTGGATCACGGGGCGGGTCTCCAGCGTGGCGTCCTCGGTCAGCGCCAGGCAGAACCGGCTGATCTCGGCGGCGTACGGGTTGCCGGTGTAGAGGCCGTACTCCACGTCCTGCGGGTAGAGGTTGGCGCCCAGGTAGGACACCGTCGAGTCGCTGCGCCCGAACAGCAGCAGCACGGGCAGGGTCATCCGTTCGCTGGCCAGTGCCGCGCGGCACTCGGCCCAACGCCGCGGGTCACCGCGGAGCAGGTCGAGCATCCGCGGGAAGTCGACCAGCAGCGCCTCGTCGCCGACGTTGTAGCGCAGCCGGGGCTGCAGCACGTCGGGACCGGTGATGGTGCAGAGCAGTTCCCGGCGCTCGTTGGTCTCCAGATAGGTGGTCAGCGGGTTGTACTGGAACACCATCGGCAAGCGCTGCTCGTCGGCGCCGAGCAGCGCCTCGCGCAGCCCGGGATCGTCGCGCAGGCGTCGCCGCAACCACACGGTGAACCGGGTCTCCGCGCCGATGCCGATGCTCAGGTCCGAGGCGCCGTACGCCGAGCGGACCCGCAGGAACCGCTCCTCCAGGTAGCCGCGCAACGCCTCCGTCATCCCCTCTCCCCCGCAGCTGGCGAAGATGCGGTGACGCGACCAGTCGAACCCGTCGGCGTCCAGCCGGTCCCGCAGGTGCTTGAGGAACGGCGGGTACGCGGTCACCAGGTAGTCGAAGTCGGGACCGAACTCGCGGAGCGTGTCGACGATCTTGCCGAGGTCGGGCCCGGTGTTCTTGACCACCGCGATCCGGGCCATGGCGGCGCCGGTCGTCGTCCCGGTCGCCCAGGCGCCCATCGAGTAGGCGTTGATGACGAACGGGCGCCGCATCGGGAAGACCAGGCTGGTGTAGCCGACGATGTCGCGGTGCACCGCGCGCAGCTCCCGCTCGCCGCGGGGCCAGTTGAACGG
Organism: Micromonospora sp. CPCC 205546; assembly: GCF_036902715.1. NCBI lineage: Bacteria > Bacillati > Actinomycetota > Actinomycetes > Micromonosporales > Micromonosporaceae > Micromonospora > Micromonospora sp. CPCC 205546. The sequence goes on along the minus strand of NZ_JBAKHL010000041.1, from coordinate 24,048 downwards.
GCGGCCCGACGAGCCGGCCGACTCGTCGACCACCACGCCCCGACCCGGCAGCCGGCCGCCCCGGCAGCGCCGGGCGGGGTCGAAGGGCACGACGTAGCTCACCTTGTCGGTCTCCGGGAAGTCCCGCAGCCGGCGGCGCTGCCCGGCCGGCCGGGCACGCAGGTAGGCACGGTACGCCGGGACGTCCAGCGCGGCGAGCGCGCAACCGGCACGCGCGTTCGCCGCCGCGAGCCGGTCCAGCACCGGGTGGTGCCGCCGGGCGGACCACCGCCACGACGCGGGATGGTGTGCGGCGAGCCGCACCGCCGCCCCGAGCACCCGGCCGAAGACCGTCAGTCGTCCCCGTCGCCAGCGTTCGCCGACGGTCAGTCGTGGTGACGCGAGGTGGGACGGATCAGAATATCGACGCAGCGTCTCGGTCATGTGGGAATCCTCGGCGCGCCCGGCCGGAAACGCCTGAGCTGTCGCACCGATCCGACGCTGAGTATCCGCACCCAGCTCGGCCCAGGCTCCCGGTCCCTGTCCGAGGTCGGTGCGGTGGGCGAGGTCTCCGACGACGCCGGCCCTCGGAGCGCGGCACGTGGGTGCGGTGCGCGACCGCGGCGTCAGGATCTGCCCGGGCGGTGGGCCCCGGACCTTCGCTACCGACGCCCGGGTGCCGCCGCCGCCAGGGCGTCGATGCCGCCGGACATGATCGTGCGGAGGTGCTCGGTGAGGTGCGGGAGCGGCCAGTCCCACCAGGCCAGCGCCAGCAGACGGACGACGTCCTCGTCGCTGTAGCGGCGGCGGATGAGCCGGGCCGGGTTGCCGCCGACGACGCCGTAGTCCGGGACGTCGTCGACGACGACGGAACCGGAGGCGACGATCGCCCCGTGGCCGATGCGGACTCCGGGCATCACCATGGCGCCGTAACCGAGCCAGACGTCGTTGCCCACGACGGTGTCACCCCGTCCGGGCAGGCCGGTGACGAGGTCGACGTGCTCGGCCCAGGAGCCGCCCATGATCGGGAAGGGGAACGTCGAAGGGCCGTCCAACCGGTGGTTGGCGCCGTTCATGATGAACCGCACACCCTCGCCCAGTGCGCAGAACTTCCCGATGACCAGCTTCTCCGGCCCGTAGTGGTACAGCACGTTGCGGGTCTCGAAGGAGGTCGGGTCGTCCGCGTCGTCGTAGTAGGAGAACTCGCCGACCTCGATGAGCGGAGAGGTGACCAGTGGCTTCAACAACACCACCCGCGGCTGCCCGGGCACCGGATGCAGGACGCTCGGATCGGCGGGGACGCCTGCCATCACGAATCACTTCCCCTCGGGCGCGGGTCGGCGTACCCACGATCGCAAGATCCCCGCCGCGAACTGCGGTGTCGGGTGCCCGTGTCCCTGGTCGGCAGACTCCCGCGGGCGGCCCCGGAGCGGATGGCAGGGGGCCCGGTCACCGGGCCAGCCGCCGCGAGACCCAGTCGGCCGCCTGCCCGACCACCCGCCGGGACTCGTCGGTGTGGTCCAGCATGTCGAACCCGTGCTGCCCGCCCGGCACGTCGACGACCTCCACCCGTACGCCGGCGTCGCCCGCCGCGTCGAGGAACGCCGCGACCGTCTCGGCCAGCTCCTCACGCTCCCGGCCGACCCGGGTGAGCAACAGCGGCGGCACGGGCGCACCCGGCTCGCCGAGCGCCGTGGCCGGCGCGAAGCGCGGGTCGACGCCCCAACCCGGCATCGGCGCGAGGAGCGGGTACGTCAACGCCACCGCCCGCAGCCAGGAAGGCCGGTCGCGCAGCCAGTCCGTGCTCAACAGCCCCCCGCCGGAGAAGAACCAGAGGGCGATCCGCTCGCCGTCGACGCGCGGGTCGGCGCGCACCCGGTCCACCACCGAGGCGACGTCGAGGGCGGCCGTGGCGCAGTCGGTGACGGGACCCTGCGGACCGGCGACGACGCGCATCCGGTGCTCGACGGTGACGGCCAGGAGGCCGAGGTCGGCGAGAAGGCAACCGTAGCCGCGGTAGACCGGCCAGTCGCGGGGACCCACCTGCAGGTCGTCCGGTAGCGGTCCACCGTGGACGAGGACCACGGCGGGGTGCGGACCGCCGCCGTCCGGTACGTACCAGTCGAGGTTCGCCTCCCGCTCGTGCGGGCGTGCGGCCGGCGTCAGCACGAAGGGGCGAAGGAAGCTCGGCGTCTCGTCCACGATCACAGTCTGGCACGGCCCGGCCACGGATCAGGCCCCGGTTCCGGGTGCCTCCGGCGGTGGCAGCGGCAACTCGACGGCGGCCACCGTCTCGGCCCGCACGCCCGAATGCGCCGGCGGCGGCATGTCGGCCCGCGCCGAGCGGCTGTGCACCCGGCCCTTGCCGGTCGGGTCCGGGCGCCTGCTGACCTCGCAGGCCACCATCAGGATCGGCGCGGGCGGCGGGGCCAGCCGGCCCGCGCCCCAGCGCACCCAGAGCGGGATCCGCCCCGCGTCTGCCTCGGCGAGCAGCTTCTCCCAGGTGCGGCGGCGCGTACCGTGATCGACCTCGACGACGACCGGTGGCCCGTCCGGGCGGGCACAGGCGACGTCGAGCACCGACTGCTGCGCGGACATCGGCGGCGGCAGCGGCAGCACGCTCGACGCCCGCCGGTAGACCCGCCACCCCTGCTCCGCCGCCCAGTCGACCACCGCGTCGATCAGGCGGGCGGTGACCTCGTCCGTGGTCAGGTCGGTGAACGTGACCGCGTCGAGCCGGTCGGCCAGCGACGCCGCCAACCGCTCCCCGTCCGCACCGTCCACCACCGCCGCAGGGTAGCCCGCGCGATCGGCCCGCCTCGCCAGCGGGTCGGCCCGCCTCGCCAGCGGGGCGGCACGAGGGCGAGCGCCCCGGGCACTGGGTCGCCCCCGTGCTCGGTCCGCCGCACCACCCGGACACCGACGCAGATCCGGGGGGCGGCCCTCCCGACGTGCGAGGTGCTACAAGGGAGCGATGGAGCTGCCGCCGGACGGCGCCCCGGCGCGCTACCGCGCGTCGACGGAGATCGGCGCGCTGATCGGGCCCTCGTTGCCGCTGCGGTCCAGGCCGGACACGCAGTAGGACAGCGGTCGACCGGTGGGTGCGGTGCGGTCGACCCAGCCGGCACCCCGGGCGGCGCCGACCAGCCGGGCCGCGTCGCCGTCCACGCGGTAGACGGCGAAGCTCGTCGCGCCGTCGCCGCGCCAGGCCAGCGTCACCCCGCCGGTGTCCGCGCGCCGCGCGTCGGTGACCGTGGGAGCGGCCGGCGGCGCCGCCGGCAGCTGCGCCATCGCGGGCACCAGCGCCGGGCCCGCGTAGTGGGCGCCGCTGTACCGGCTGACCGCCCCGAGCTTGTCGGCGCGCACCTGGGCGGCGCTGAAGTGCACGCTTCCACTCACGCCGTACCGGCGGTTGAGGGCGAGCTGGCGGTCCAGCTCGGCCGGGTCGCGCCAGGCCCCGCGCTCGCCCACCCGGTAGTCGGCCTGGCCGATGTAGAGCTGCACCCGGGTGCCCCGCACCGTGGCCGCCCACCACGGCAGCAGCTTGGCGTAGTCGGCCCTGCCGAACCCGATGTGCCAGTAGAGCTGCGGCACGACGTAGTCCAGCCACTGCTCCCGTACCCAGAGCCGGGTGTCGGCGTGGATGTCGTCGTAGCTCTGCAACCCGGCCGTCGCCGAGCCGGCCGGGTCGGTGCGCTCGTTGCGCCAGATGCCGAACGGGCTGATGCCGAACTTCACCCACGGCTTGATCGCCTTGATCCGCTCGCTCATCTCGCGCACCAGCGTGTTGACGTTGTCCCGGCGCCAGGCGTGCTTGTCGGTGAACCCCCGGCCGTACCGGGCGAACGTCGCGTCGTCCGGGAAGTCCTGCCCGGCCTCGGGGTACGGATAGAAGAAGTCGTCGAAGTGCACCCCGTCGACGTCGTAGCGCTGGACCGCCTCCAGCATCGCGTCCTCGACGAACGCGCGTGCCTCCGGGATGCCGGGGTTGAAATAGAGGCGGCTGCCGGGCCGGTCGGCGCTGGGATAGGTCACCACCCAGTCGCGGTGCCGTCGCAGCGGGTGCGTCGGCGCGAGCCGGTCCAGCCTCGGGCCGGGCCCGCCCACCGTGGCCGGCTGCCCGCCCCGGTACGGGTTGAACCAGGCGTGGAACTCCAGGTTGCGGGCGTGCGCCTCGGCGACCATGAACTCCATCGGGTCCCAGCCCGGGTCGCGGCCGTCGCGTCGCCCGGTCAGCCACTCCGACCATGGCGCGTACGCCGACGGCCAGAGCGCGTCCCCGCTCGGGCGCACGTGCACGAAGACCGCGTTGTGGTTGCGCCGCACCGCCAGGTCCAGCCAGCCCCGGAGCTCCGCCCGCGCCGACTCCGCCGGCAACCCGCGCCGGCTCGGCCAGTCGATGTTGTTCACGGTCGTGATCCACATGCCGCGCAGCTCGCGGGGCGCTCGGACCGCCCGACCGGCGCAGGTGGGGACGGCGTCCGCCCGGGCGGCGCCCGACGCCGCGCCGGCCTCGGGCCACGGTGGGGCGTCCTCGCCGCCGATTCGGCCCCGCAGCGACCAGGCGCCGAGCCCGATCACCACGGCGAGCACGGTGACCACCGCCACGAGCGGCTGGGTGCGACGACGGCGGGTGGGCGACTCGGTGGTGGGCATCGTCCCAGTCTGCACAGTCCGGCCCCACCCGGTGAACCGGTCGGAGCACTACTCGACGGTCGGACGAGGCGGGCCGCCGGCACGGTGGCGCGGTCCCGTCAGGTGGCGGATCTGGTGCGCAGGCTCCCGCCCGTGCGCCTAGTGGCGGTCGGCCTCGTCGGCGCAGGCGCGATCGGTGTCCCGGGAGACGAACGGGCTGCGCATGCGGGTCATCGCGTCCGCGCTGACGTCCACCGCCTGAGCGCGTTCGCGGTCGGGGTGCGCGTCTCCTGCCGACTCGAAGGGGTTCAGGGTGGGCGGCGTCATATCTGCCAACACGTACTCCAAGATTTCGCAGGGCGGCGCAGAACGGATTCGCTGGCAGCCGCAGGCCGGGAAGGTGGCGGGTGGTCTGGGCGTGGCCTCGGCCACGCGTACCCGCTCCCACAGCCTACCTCTCCCGCGTCCCCGTCGCAGACGGTGCGGCGTCGACCGGCGCTCGGCCGACGCACCGCACCGGGGCCGGCGGTGGCGCCGGGCGGCGTCCGGGACTTTTGATCGTCCGGACAAAAGTTGAGACGATCTCGCGCAAACATCTAGACATTTAGATTTAAGAATCATAATGTTTGCCTGACCAGGCAGCGGCGTGCCAGGCCAACCATCAGGACATGACAACGATGTCCGTTCGATGTCCGGGCCCGCCGCTGAGCCCGAGCGCCGCGTCGACGACGTACGTCGTTGTCCCGCTCCCCTGGAGGAGAAGAATGCCCGGACCGTCCCGACGAGCACGCGTGCCCATCGCGAGCGCCATCGCCGCGGTGATGGCGGTCACCGGCCTGTGGCTGTCCCCGCCGGGCGCGGCCGCCGCTGCGCCCCCGCAGGAACCCGGCGTCACCCTGCGCGTCTTCGACCTGCAGGTGCCGCTGGAGAGACTCTGCACCCTCAAGGCCGGCCAGACCCCGAACGTCGACAAGCTCATGCCGACGATCAACTGGACGACCGCGGCCGACTTCGGCATCGAGGACCAGTTCCTGGTCCACGTCCTCGGCAACGTCAACGTCACCCAGGCCGGGCGCTACACCTTCCGGCTGATCAGCGACGACGGGTCACGCCTGCTGATCGACGACACGCTGATCGTCGACCACGACGGCGCGCACGGCCCGGCGCCGAAGGACGGCGCGGTCGACCTGACCGTCGGAACCCACTCCCTGCGCATCGAGCACTTCGAGCGTACGGGCGGCCAGCAGCTCACGTTGCAGTGGCAGCCACCGGGCTCCAGCGCGTTCGTGGACGTGCCGAACTCCGCGCTGAGCACCGACGCCGGCGTCGTCCGGGTGACCGCACCCGGCCGCAAGGAGTGCGAGGCCAATGGCGACTCCCCCGGCGACGGGCTGCCGCTCACCTCGGTGCACCCCAACTACACCCTGACCGACCTGCGCCCGAGCGGCTTCCAGCCGCAGGTGACCGGGTTCGACTGGTTCCCCGACGGCCGCCTGGCCGTGGCCACCTGGGGTGGTTCCCTGACCAGCGTGGGCGAGGTGTGGATCCTGGGCAACGTCACCGGCACCACCAGCCCCGCGCAGGTGACCCGGCAGCGGGTGGCGAGCGGGCTGCAGGAGCCGATGGGACTCAAGATCGTCGACGGCAAGATCTACGTCGCGGAGAAGGCGAAGCTCACCGAGCTCAACGACACCAACGGCGACGGGGTGACCGACCAGTACCGCACCGTGGCCACCTGGCCGTTCGGCAGCAACTTCCACGAGTTCGGCTTCGGCCTGCTCTACCGGGACGGGTACTTCTACCTCAACCTCTCGGTGTCCATCAACTACGGTGGGGCCACGACCGACCCGCAACCGGCGCCGAACCGGGGCACGACCGTCAGGGTGAACCGGAGCACCGGCGCGATCGACTACGTGGCCGGCGGCCTGCGTACGCCCCACGGCATCGGCTGGGGCCCCGAGGGTGGCATCTTCGTCACCGACAACCAGGGTGGCTGGCTGCCGTCGTCGAAGCTCGTGCACGTCAAGCAGGGGCGCTTCTTCAACCACTACATGAATCCGCCCGGGCCGTTCGACGACAACCCGGTCGTCCAGCCGGTGCTCTGGATGCCGCAGAACGAGATCGGCAACTCGCCCAGCACCCCGGTCATGCTGACCCAGGGCGCCTTCGCCGGGCAGATGGTCATCGGCGACGTGACCTACGGCGGGCTCCAGCGCGCCTACCTGGAGAAGGTCAATGGCGAGTACCAGGGTGCGCTGTTCCGGATGACCCAGGGCCTGGAGGCGGGGGTGTCCGAGGTGAGCGTCGGCCCCGACGGCGCCATCTACACCGGCGGCCTGCACGGCGGCGGAAACTGGGGGCAGGACGGCAAGCTCAGTTACGGCCTGCAGAAGATCGCCCCGAACGGCGCCAACCACTTCGACATGCGGGCGATGCGGGCGCTGCCCAACGGCTTCGAGATCGAGTACACCCAGCCGCTGTCGGCGGCGACCGCCACGGCGCTGGCCACCAGGTACCGGGTGAAGCAGTGGCGCTACGTGGCGACGGCCGCGTACGGCGGGCCGAAGATCGACGAGGAGAGCCTGCCGGTCTCGTCGGCCAGCCTGTCGCAGGACGGCAGGACGGTCACGCTCGTGATCAACGGCCTCAAGCCCGGTCGGGTGGTGCACATCCGATCGCCCAGGCCGTTCGCGGCCAGCAACGGTCAGTCGCTGTGGAGCACCGAGGCGTGGTACACGCTCAACGCCATCCCGGGTCAGCAGCCGCCCGTGAACCTCGCGCTGGGCAGGGCGGCGACGGCCGACAGTTCCTGCTCGGCCACCGAGCGCCCGGCCAAGGCCGTCAACGGAACGGTCACCAGCGGCAACCTCGACAAGTGGTGTTCGACGGGCACGAACAAGTGGCTGCGGGTCGACCTCGGCGCCACCCAGAGCGTCAGCCGCTTCGTCGTCAGGCACGCCGGCGCCGGCGGGGAGAACACCGCCTGGAACACCCGCGACTTCACCATCCAGACCAGCACCGACGGCACGACGTGGACGACGACGACCAACGTCACCGCCAACACCGCCAGCACCACCACCCACGACGTCTCCCCCACCCAGGCCAGATACGTCCGACTCAACGTCACCAAGCCCACCAGCACCACCGACAACGCGGCCCGGATCTACGAGTTCGAGGCCTACGGTGGGCAGGCCGCCACCATGAACCTCGCGCTGGGCAGGGCGGCGACGGCCGACAGTTCGTGTTCGGCCACCGAGGGCCCGGCGAAGGCTGTGAACGGCAGCGTGACCGGCGGGAACAGCGACAAGTGGTGCTCGTCGGGCACGAGCAGGTGGCTGCGGGTCGACCTCGGCGCCACCCAGAGCGTCAGCCGCTTCGTCGTCAGGCACGCCGGCGCCGGCGGCGAGGACACCGCCTGGAACACCCGCGACTTCACCATCCAGACCAGCACCGACGGCACGACGTGGACGACGACGACCAACGTCACCGCCAACACCGCCAGCACCACCACCCACGACGTCTCCCCCACCCAGGCCAGATACGTCCGACTCAACGTCACCAAGCCCACCAGCACCACCGACAACGCGGCCCGGATCTACGAGTTCGAAGCCCACGGCTCCGGAGTCGACACCGGCCGGGTCACGCTCCTCGACGGGTCCAGCCTCGACAACTTCGAGTCCGCCAACGGCACCCCCGCGACGTGGCCGCTGGCCAAGGGCGGGGTGGAGGTTCTCGGCGGCGACATCCGCAGCCGGCGGAGCTTCGGCGACTTCCGGCTGCACGTCGAGTTCTGGCTGCCCAACCTCCCGCCGGACGTCACCGGTCAGGCCCGCGCGAACAGCGGGATCTACCTGCAGGACCGCTACGAGCTCCAGGTCCTGGACTCCTTCGGCGACACCACCCCGGCCAACGACGAGGGTGGCGCCATCTACGGAAAGATCGCGCCGTCGGTCAACGCGGCCACCGCCCCGGAGACGTGGCAGACCTACGACGTCACCTTCCGCGCGGCCCGCTTCGACAGTGCCGGAGCCAAGACGGAGAACGCCCGGGTCACGGTCGTGTGGAACGGCGTCACCGTCCACGACAACGCGGTGATCAACGGGCCCACGGGCAACGGCGCCCCGGAGGGTCCCTCCGTCGGGCCGATCCGGCTGCAGGACCACGGCGACCCCGGCCTCAACGTCCACTACCGCAACATCTGGGTCGAGCCGCTGAGCTGACCGCGCCACCCGCGGCAGGACGGCCCGCGCGGGTCGTCCTGCCCCGGCCTACACCGCCGTACGCCCGATCCCGGAGAGCCCCCGTCCCGTCGCACGGGCGCGTCCCCGCGCCCGCGCCGACCCGTCCACATCGGAGACGGCATGACACGTCGCGCCCGCATCCGCACCCTGCCGCTCACGGCCGCCCTCACCCTGCTGGCCGCCCTGCTCGCGCCGGTGTCCCCGGCCCGGGCGGCCCCCGCGAAGACGCCCCCACTGACCACGCCGTGGACCAGCCAGGCCCTCACCGGCACGCCCCTGCCGGAATACCCGCGACCGCAGATGACCCGGCCCGACTGGCTCAACCTCAACGGTGAGTGGCAACTCCGCCAGTCCGCCACCAACGACGCCCCGCAGTTCGGCACGAACCTCCCCGAGCGGGTGAACGTGCCGTTCCCGGTGGAGAGCGCCCTGTCCGGCGTGCAGCGCGCCGCGAACGACAACCGCCACTACCTGTTCTACCGGCGCACCTTCACCGTGCCGGCCGACTGGTCCGGACGCCGGACGCTGCTGCACTTCGGAGCGGTCGACTGGCAGGCCACCGTGTGGGTCAACGGCGCTCAGGTCGGTGGGCACAGCGGGGGCTACGACGCCTTCACGTTCGACGTCACACCGCATCTGAACGGTGGCACGAACGAGATCGTGGTGAAGGTGTGGGATCCGACGGACAGCCGTCAGGACGGCAGCCTGCCGCCGATCGGCAAGCAGACCAAGAGCCCGGGCGGGATCTTCTACACCCCGAACTCCGGCATCTGGCAGACCGTCTGGTTGGAGCCGGTGCCGACCGCGTCGATCAGCCGCGTCGACGTGTACCCGAACCTGTCCAGCAACACGCTACGGGTGCGGGTGTTCACCCGGGGGAACGTCGCCGGGCACAGTGTGCTGGCCGAGGCGCTGGACGGGACCACGGTGGTCGGCTCTGCCGCCGGTGGCTTCACCGAATTCAGCGTGCCGGTGCCGAACGCCCGCCGGTGGTCCCCGGACGATCCGTTCCTCTACGGCCTACGGGTGACGCTGCGCGACCCGGGCGGCGCCCGGACGGACCGGACGACGCACTACTTCGGGATGCGGGAGATCAGCACCGGGATGGTCGGCGGGGTGCTGCGTCCGAAGCTCAACGGCCAGTTCGTGTTCCAGGCGGGCACCCTCGACCAGGGGTACTGGCCGGACGGGCTCTACACCGCCCCCACCGACGCGGCGCTCGCCTTCGACCTGCAGAAACACAAGGACCTCGGGTTCAACATGGTCCGTAAGCACATCAAGGTCGAACCGCAGCGGTGGTTCTACCACGCCGACCGCCTCGGCCTGCTGGTGTGGCAGGACGTCCCGTCCTTGACCGCGCAGGACGTCAACGCCGACGACGCCCAGCAGGCGCAGTTCGAGGCCGAGGCGCGGGAGGTCGTCGACGAGCACCGCAGCAGCCCGGCGGTGGTCGCGTACACCGTCTACAACGAGGGCTGGGGCGAGCGCGCGCTCGCCGACACCCGGCGGGTCGGGCAGAACGTGAACAACCAGGACCCGACGCGCCTGGTGAACGTGCACAGCGGCCACAACTGCTGCCAGTCCCTGGGCGACCCGGGCAACGGTGACATCGACGACTGGCACGCCTACCTCGGCCCCGCGTCGCCGAGCCCGTCGGCCTCCCGGATCGCCGTGCTCGGTGAGTTCGGCGGCCTGGGCCTGCGGACGCCGGGGCACGAGTACAGCCCCAGCGGCAGCTTCTTCGCCTACGAGTGGCAGCCGAACTCCACCGCCCTGACCGACCGGTACGTCGGGCTGGTGCAGGGCACCCGGAACCTGATGCTCGGCAAGGGCCTCAGCGCCTCGGTGTACACCGAGATCACCGACCTCGAAGGCGAGTTGAACGGCTTCCTCACCTACGACCGCCGGATCGTCAAGATGGTCGAGTCCCGGGTCCGGGCGGCGAACCAGGCGCTCATCGACGCCTCCAGGTCGCTCGGCGACAACCAGCCGGTGGCGCTGCCGCTGAACACACGACGGTCGTTGCAGGTGACCACGCCCGGACACATGGGGAGGTACCTGCGGCACCGCGACAGCCTCGCCTACACCGAGATCGTCGACGCGGGCAGCACGGCGCTGCTCAAGAACGACGCCACCTACACGATCCGGGCGGGGCTGGCCGACGCAAGCTGCTACTCCTTCGAGTCGGTCAACTTCCCGGGGCAGTACCTCCGGCACGCCGAGTCCCGGGTCCGCAACTCGCCGAACGACGGCTCGGCGCTGATGCGCGCCGACGCCACCTGGTGCGCCCGCACCGGGCTGACCGGTAGCGGGGTCTCGCTGGAGTCGTACAACTTCCGGGGCTCGTTCCTGCGCCACTTCAACTCCGAGGTGTGGCTCAGCGACGGCGCCGGCGGCACGGCCTACGACACGCCCACCCTCTGGAGCGCGGACAGCACCTGGAACGTCGCCGCGCCCTGGGCGCCGTGAGGACCGGACGCGCGCCGGCCGCGCCAACGCCCAGGTCGGTCAGTCGCCCAGTCCCGCCACCGCGGCCTCGACCGCCGCACCGAGCAGCCGCTCGTCCAGGGGCTCCGAAACGGCGTTGGCGTAGACGGTCACCAGGTTGTGTCCCGCCCGGACGATCACAAAGGCCGACCGCCCGGTGATCCGGGCCCGTCCGCTGCCCGCGCTCAGCCGGTAGTCCACCCGCCAGGACTGCTCGCCGAGCGCGGGTGGCGGCTGCGCGTCGACCGCGAACCGCACCGCCGCGCCGTCCGTGCCCCGGGCGGTGAAGCGGGGGCAGGCCCGGCGCGCCGACTCCGCCTCCGCGAGCACCGAGGCGGGCACCGGTTCGGCGTGGGACCTGATCTCGATCACCAGTTCGGCCGACGCGGTGGCGGTCAGGCCGGGCGCCGTGGCGTAGCGGGCCCGCTCCCGGACCCGTTCGGCGCCGCCGAGCCGGTCCAGGTAGGAGTCCTCGGCCAGGGGCCGGCAGGCCGACGGGTCTATCCGGGAGCCGCCGCCTTCAGCCCGGTCGGGTGGCACCCGCCAGCCCCGGGGCAGCACCGCCCCGACCGCGCCGGCCCCCCGGCGGCCCTCCGCCGGGGTGACCGGTCGGCGGGGGTGGGCCCGCCCCGGCGCGGACCGCGTGGGCCCCGGGGTGGCATCGGGCGCCGGCGGGTCGACCGGAGCCGTCGACGCCGCCGCGGCTCCGGTCCGACCGGCAACCGGAAACGGGGCGTACGTCCCGGGGATCCCCGGCCCGAGCACCGCCACCGCGAGCAGGGCCGCCAGCACCGCGACCGCCGCGACGGGCGCCCGGGCGCCGCCCGGCGAGGACGGGGCCGGTCCGGGCACGGCCGGCCGGGACACCAGGAACGGCAGGGTGACCGCGACGAGGTGGCCCAGCCAGGCCAGCGGGGCCAGCAGGTGCGCCTCGGCGGTGTCCCACCCGTCCGCCCGTCCGGTCGCCAGGGCGTGTGCGTACTGCAACAGCGCCGCCGCCGTGCCGGCCGCCCAGCCGGCGGTCAGCGCCCGGCCGACACCGGCGCGGCGGCCGAGCGCGAGTACCACCAGGACCGCCCAGCCGGTGAGCGCGCAGAGCAGCCAGCGCTGTTGGGCCTGCCGGTTCGCCTCGGCCAGAGTGTGCGGCGGGAACAGCTCGGTCCGCCACACGGCGGCTCCGGCACCGATCAGCACGGCGGTCAGGACCGCCGCCACGACCCCCCGGTCCCACCGGCGCGGCGGGCGTCGGCGCCCCTGCCCGGCCCCGCGCAGCAGCAGGCCGACCAGCACCGGTACCAGCAGCGCGAGCAGCGGCCAACCGCTGCGGGGCAGCGCGAAGACCAGCCAGTTGCGGGCCGCGTGGCCGTCGGTCGGCACGGACGCCAGCGCCGGCAACGGCCAGAGGACCGCGACACCGGCGGCGGCCGCCACCAGGTAGGTGGCCGTACGCCAGCCGACCGACCCGGGCCGGCGGGCGACCACCAGTCGTGCCAGCAGCACGCAGAGGCCGGCCACCGACGCGGCGAGTGGCCCCGCGAGCGCGGCGACGAGCAGCGCGACGGAGACGTCCGGCCGGGCAGAGACGCCCGAGCTGCCCGGAACCGGCAGTGCGGTGGCGAGGAACGCCGTCACGGCGAAGCCGATGGCCGCGCCGAGAACGGGTCGCCACCAGCCGGCCGGCCCGGCGGCGGCCCGGCGGACCAGCGCGGGCAGCAGTCCGAGGCTCAGCAGGACGGCGCCGACACAGACCGCGACGGGCGGGCCCACGGCCGCCTGCGCGGTCAGGAAGAGGTCACGCACCAGGGCGTCGGCGGCGCCCGTCGCCAGCATCGCGACCGCGCCGACCGCCAGCCCGTGGGTCAGGCCGCCCGGCGGGTCCGCCGGCCGGCCCAGCGCCGCCGCCCGGGTCGCCGGATCCGGATGTCGGGCGAGCAGCCGACGCCGTCGCGTGGGACCCGCCGTCCCGGCGCGCAGCAGAGCGGCCAGACGCTCGGCGTGGCCGGCACTGGCGGCGTACCGGTCGGCTTCCCGCTCGCGCCGCCGCAGCAGCCCGGCCGCCAGCAGGGCGGTCAACACCGCGACGACCGTCGCCCGGCCGAGGGCCGTCAGGTAGGTGGCGTTCGGCCCGAAGAAGGCCACCTCGAGCAGGCCTGCGGCGAGCACCGCCGGCACCGGCAGCCAGATCAGGGCCCGGACGGCCGACGCCCAGGCCACGTCCCGGGCGAGGACGTGCGCGAGTTCGTGCGCCACCACGGGGTCGAACCGCGCCGGGTCGCCGTGGGCCACCGCGACGGCCGCCGGGAGCACCACCGTCGGCCGGCCGACCACGCCACCGGTGGTGTACGCCTGCCGTACGGGCGGGGCGGCGACGACCAGCCTCGGCCGGTGCCGGGCGGCCAATCCGTTGCGGCCGCAGAGATCGGCGAAGCGTTCCTGCGCGCCCGGCACGGTGAGCCGGCGGCGAAGCCGACGCCGGTCGGCCAGCGGCAGGACCAGGACGAGCGCCCCCGCCGCGCCCAGCGCGATCCCCGCCCCGGCGAGCATGACCACTCCCCGCCGGCGGAACTGCCCGGCCAGGCAGCGGTCGCGGGCGGCCGACTGCGCCGCCGCCTCGATCGGATGGGCCCGGGTGCAGACGTCAACGGCGGCCGCCCAGGGCCGGGAGAGCGAGCGGTCGGCGAGGAAGTAGAGCCCACCCGCGCTGATCCCGACGCTGATCAGGGACGCCAGCACGAGGGCGTAGAGCCAGCCGAGCCGGTCCGGCGGTAGACGTGGGCCGGGGCCGACGCCGACCTCGCCGCCAGTTGTGCCGTTCGCGGCCGTACCGCCGTCGTGGTGGGTCCCGCCGACGCCGGGCCCGGTCATGCGTCCGGCGGATCGACCATCGCGCCGACGGCCGCGTCGGCGAGCAGTTCCGCCCTGCCAGGGTCCAGGCCCAGCGCCAGCGCGTGCCGGTGGCACGCCTCGCGCAGTCGACGCGCCTGCTCGGGATCCAGGCCCGGTCCGGCGTCGGTCGGGGCGGGCAGCTCGCGGCGACGGCGACGCAGCAGGCCGGCCCGGGCGGTGGCGGCGCCGAGGACCAGGACCTCGCCCACGGCGGCGGCCACCACCTGGAGCACGAGTTCGGTGACCAGGGTGACGTCGATGCCGAAGCCGACCCCACCCTGCGGGACGGACCAGCTCACGTGTCCCTTCGACAGCTGCCGCCGCCAGCCGGCGGCCACCTCGTCGAAGACCGGAAGTTCCTCGGGGGCGATGCGACCGACCGCCGCGTGGGCAGCGCCCACGACCAGATCGGCGCCGACGTTCTCAGGCTCGGTCACGATGCCATCGTGCCGGTACGGCGCCACCGAGGAAGCCCGACAGTCAGGTTCCCGGCACCCGGATCGCCGTCGCCGCCCCGGGTCCGGCCCGCCGCGTCGGGTTGGACACCCGTCCCGCCGGGCCGGCGGCGCCCCCGCGTCGGCAGGAGGCAGGATGGGCGGGTGACTGCCCCCACCCGCCCGCCGTCGGCCGTGCTGGACGCGGTGCTCGAGCGGTTGACGTACGTCAACGAGGAGACCGGCTACACCGTCGCCCGGGTGGCCACCGACCGCGGCAGCGACCTACTCACGGTGGTCGGCGCGCTGCTGGGAGCCCAGCCGGGCGAAAGCCTGCGCCTGTCCGGCCGGTGGTCGTCGCACCCGCAGTACGGCCGGCAGTTCGAGGTGCACTCGTACACCACCGTCCTGCCGGCCACGATCCAGGGCATCCGCCGCTACCTCGGTTCCGGGCTGGTCAAGGGCATCGGCCCGGTGTTCGCCGAGCGGATCGTCGCCCACTTCGGCCTCGACACGCTCCGCGTCATCGAGGAGGAGCCGGCCCGCCTGGTCGAGGTGCCCGGTCTGGGGCCGAAGCGCACCGCGAAGATCACCGCGGCGTGGGAGGAGCAGAAGGCCATCAAGGAGGTCATGGTCTTCCTCCAGGGTGTCAGCGTGTCCACCTCCCTGGCCGTGCGGATCTTCAAGCAGTACGGCGACGCCTCCATCAGGGTGGTGCGCGACGAGCCGTACCGGCTGGCGGCCGACGTGTGGGGCATCGGCTTCAAGACCGCGGACACCATCGCCCAGGCCGTCGGGATCCCGCACGACAGCCCGCAGCGGGTCAAGGCCGGCCTGCAACACACCCTGTCGGAGGCCACCGACGACGGGCACTGCTACCTGCCCCACCCCCGGCTGGTCGACGACGCGGTCAAGATCCTCAATGTGCCCGCCGGCCTCGTCACCGCCTGCCTCGACGAACTCGTCGGCGAGGAGGGGGTGGTCCGCGAGACGCTGCCGGGACCGGACGGCGAGCCCACGGCGGCGGTCTACCTGGTGCCGTTCCACCGCGCCGAGCAGTCCCTCGCCGGGTCCCTGCTGCGGCTGCTGCGTGACCGCGCCGACCGGCTGCCCCACTTCACCGGCGTCGACTGGGGCAGGGCACTGGCCTGGCTGAAGGCCCGCACCGGCACCGAGCTGGCCGCCGAGCAGGAGCAGGCGGTCCGCCTCGCCCTCACCTCCCGGGTGGCCGTACTGACCGGCGGGCCCGGCTGCGGCAAGAGCTTCACCGTCCGCTCGATCGTCGAACTCGCCGCCGCGAAGAAGGCCAAGGTGACCCTCGTCGCGCCGACGGGACGCGCCGCTAAGCGACTGTCGGAGCTGACCGGGCATCCGGCGGCCACGGTGCACCGGCTGTTGCAGCTGCGCCCCGGTGGGGAGGCCAGCCACGACCGAGACAATCCCCTCGACGTCGACCTGCTCGTCGTCGACGAGGCGTCCATGCTGGACCTCATCCTGGCGAACAAGCTCGTCAAGGCCGTACCGCCCGGCGCGCACCTGCTGCTCGTCGGCGACGTCGACCAGCTCCCCTCCGTCGGCGCCGGCGAGGTCCTGCGGGACCTGCTCGCCGCCCCGGCCATCCCCCGGGTCCGGCTGACGCGGGTGTTCCGCCAGGCCGCGGAGTCCGGGGTCGTCACCAACGCCCACCGCATCAACGCCGGCAGGCCGCCCCTGCTCGAGGGCCTGAGCGACTTCTTCCTGTTCGCCTGCGACGACACCGAGGCCGCCGCCGCGCTGACCGTGGACGTCGCCTGCGCCCGGATCCCCGCCCGCTTCGGCCTCGACCCGCGCCGCGAGGTCCAGGTCCTCACCCCCATGCACCGCGGCCCGGCCGGCGCGGCGGCGTTGAACACGCTGCTCCAGCAGCGGCTCACCCCGGCCCGCGAGGGGCAGCACGAGCGCCGCCTGGGTGGACGGGTGTTCCGCGTCGGCGACAAGGTCACCCAGATCCGCAACAACTACGACAAGGGCCAGGCCGGCGTCTTCAACGGCACCGTCGGCATCGTCACCGCCTTGAGCCCCGAGGAGCAGACCCTGACCGTACGCACCGACGAGGACGAGAGCATCGACTACGACTTCGACGAACTCGACGAACTCGCCCACGCGTACGCCATGACGATCCACCGCTCGCAGGGCTCCGAGTATCCGGCCGTCGTCATCCCGCTGACCACCAGCGCGTGGATGATGCTGCAACGCAACCTGCTCTACACCGCCGTCACCCGCGCCAGGAAGCTCGTCGTCCTGGTCGGTTCCCGCCGCGCCCTCGCCGCCGCCGTGCGCACCGTCGGCGCCGGGCGCCGCCACACCGCGCTGGACCACCGTCTCGCCTGAGCGGGCCGAGGTCCCGGCACCGCCGCCGGCCCCAGCCGAGGCCCTCGGGCAGGGCCGCGCGGCCGCCGGGCGGCTCGACGGGGAGTCGCCGGGTCCGCTCGCTGCCCCGGCCCGCCCTGCGGGGGCGGCTGTCACCCCGTCGGTCGCGGCGGGGACAGGGTGGGGCTCAGCGCCGCGAGCTGGATCTGCAACGCCAGCCGCGTACGCGGCGATTCCAGGTCGATCGGGACGACCTCGGTGAGGCGGCGTAGCCGGTACCGGAGCGTGTTGGGATGCACGTGCAGCTGCCGCGCGGCCCTCTTCGGGTCGCCCTGCTGGTCGAGCCAGGCGGCGACCGTCGCGACGTAGTCGGTGCCGTGCTCCCGGTCGTGGGCCACGAGGCCGGGCAGCGGCCCACCCACCAGCAGGTCGACGGCGGGCACCGCGGCGACCACCCGGTGCACGACCACCTCGGCCCACTGGTCCTCGAACCGCAGCACCGGGCTGCGGCGCCCGGTCGGGGCGCGCAACGCGAGCAGCTCCGCCGCCTCGGCGCGCGACCGCGGCAGCTCCGCCAGGTCCCGGGCGACACCGCCGGAGGCGGCGTACAGCCCCGGGTCGTGCGCGGCGACGTCGTGGACCAGCTTCTCCATCCACCGCCGCGACCCCGGCGCGGCGCCCTCGTCGGCCAGGACGGCGAACAGGACGTTCCCCACGTCTGCCAGCAGCGGCTGGCGCCAGCCGTGCCGGCGGCTGATCGACTCCCACAGGGCGAGGTTGTCGACCATCTCCCCTGCCCCGCCGTGCGCGCCGAGTGCGACGACCCGCCACGGTCCCTCGGGCAGCGCCAGTTCCTCGCGTCCCGTCCCGCCGGGGGTCCGCAGGACGGCCCGCAGGCGGTCGGCCGACACCCGGCGCGCGACGTCGGCCTGCACGCGCAGGCGCAGCAGGTGCAGGGCGAGCACGGACGCGGTGCCCTGCAGGTCGCGCAACCGCCTCTCCGGCACCGGTCCCTCGACGACGGCCCAGATCGAGCCGAGCAGCTCCCCTCCGGCGCGGATGGGGATGATGAGGCGGGGCAACGTCCCGTCCGGCCCCTGCGGCACGAAGATCAACTCACTGCCCGTCGCGAGCTTGCGGAAGACGCCCCGGGAACGGAAGTGGGCGATGACGTTGCCGGGGGCCCGACGGCCGACGATCGTCGACACGCGGGCCGGGTCGGTGCGGTCCTGGCGCGACGAGTACGCGAGCACCCGGGACTGGGCGTCCTCGATCGTCACCGGCGCGTCGACGACGGCGGCGGTCGCGTCGGCGAGGGCGAACAGCTCGTCGTACACGCCGGGTTCCCCGGTCTCCGGCGAGCCGGGCGCGACGGCCCGGTCGATGACCCCGCGGAGCAGCCAGACGAGCTGGGCCCACGAGCCGTGGCGCTGCAGCTCGACCAGGGTCAGTCGCCGCTCGGTGGCGGCCGACGTCACGTCCGGGTGCGCGGCCAGCGGCGGCTTGAGCACGAGGCCGGCCGCCCCGGCCTCGTGGCAGCGCGCGACGACGGTGAGGGCCTGGGCCGTGGTCACGACGCCCGCACCGAGGACGAGGTCCCCGCTCTGGCCGGTCGTGGCGTCGTCGAGTTCGGCGAGGGTCACGTCGCGTACCTCCGCCTCGTCGGCGGGAACGACGATCTTGAGCAACGCGGCACCGGCCGCGTCCACCACGCCAGCCACGGTGAGCATGCCGCGATTGTGCCCCGCTCTTGTGCGCCGGGGCCAATGACCTGGGCGATCCTTGGCCGCAACGGACAATGACCTCTCGGCCCGACGGGGACAGGATTGGCCGCAATCCCTGTTGCGCCTGAAGGAGAAAACGACATGTCCCCCGTCGAGTCAGTGCCCGCCCCCCAGCACGTCGCCGTCGTCGGCGCGGGGATGGTCGGGCTGGCCACCGCCTGGTTCCTGCAGGAGCGGGGGGTCCGGGTCACCGTGCTCGACCGTACGGGCGTGGCGGCGGGCGCGTCGTGGGGCAACGCGGGCTGGCTCACCCCCGGCATCACCACTCCGCTGCCGGAGCCGGCTGTGCTGCGCTACGGGGTGCGCGCCGTGCTGAGCCCGTCCTCGCCGGTCTACGTGCCGCCGCGCGCGGACGCCCGGCTGCTGCGGTTCCTGGCCGGCTTCGCGCGGCACAGCACGCCGTCGAAGTGGCAGAGCGCGATGCGGGCCTTCATCCCGATGAACCGACGGGCGCTGGCGGCGTTCGACGCGCTGACGGAAGGCGGGGTCGCGGCGCCGACGCACGAGGCGAAGTCGTTCCTCGCGGCGTACCGGACCGAGGCCGAACGGACGGTCCTGCTCGACGAGCTGGCGCACATCCGCTCCGCGGGCCAGGAGATCGAGTTCGACGTGCTCAGCGGGGCCGAGGCGCGGGAGGTCGAGCCCTCGCTGTCGGACGCGGTCGGCGCCGCCATCCGCCTGCACGACCAGCGCTACGTCAACCCGGGGCAGTACGTGCACGCGCTGGCCGACTCCGTGCGGGCGCGGGGCGGGGCGATCGTGGCCGGGGTGGACGTCGTGGACGTCCGCGACGAGGCGGGCGGGGTCCGGGTGGTCACCTCCGCCGGCACCGACGAGCGCTACGACGCGGTGGTGCTGGCGACCGGCACCTGGCTCGGCCAGCTCGCCCGGCGGTTCGGCGTCCGCACCGTCGTGCAGGCCGGCCGCGGCTACAGCTTCAGCGTCGCGATCGAGCACCTGCCGGCCGGACCGGTCTACTTCCCCGCCCAGCGCGTGGCCTGCACGCCGCTGGGCGACCGGCTGCGCGTCGCCGGGATGATGGAGTTCCGCAGCGCCGAGGCGCCGCTGGACCGGCGCCGCATCTCGGCCATCGCCGAGGCCGCCCGACCCCTGCTGCGGGGCGCCGACCTGGACGCCCGTACCGACGAGTGGGTCGGGTCGCGGCCCTGCACCCCGGACGGCCTTCCCCTGATCGGCCGGACCCGGTCGCCGCGCGTCTTCGCCGCAGGCGGCCACGGCATGTGGGGCATCACCCTCGGTCCGCTCACCGGCGAACTGCTCGCCGAGCAGATCACCGGCGGCGGTCAGCCCGTGGAGCTGCTCCCCTTCGACCCGCTGCGCTGACGACGGGTTGCGCCCGGATCCGACGTGTCACCGGCTCGACACCGCTCGGCGACGCGACCCGGTTGGCTGGGACGGCGCCTGCCGGAGGGATGCCGCGGGCGGGCGGGAGACGGGCGGCCGCCCGTCTCCCGCCCGCGGTCCCCGGTCATCGACCCGCGACCCGCGACCCCCGTGCCGCCGAGGCGCTGCATCGCTTCTGTGCCGTACGCATCGCCGAGTGGGCTCCTGCGTCGGACAGGCCGTGCAGCGGGCGGAGCTGCCCGCCGGCACGGACGCGGCCGAAGTCGTCCGCGCCGTCTCGGCACCGCTCTGCTACGGCCTGCTCATCAGCGGAGATCCCGTCGACGAGGCCTCGGCGGACGGGCTGCCGAAGCGGCGGCGGCCGACCGTGCCGGCGTCTACACGTCGACGGATCCGCTGACCTGCGCGTCCGACGGCGCCGCCCGGGTCCCCCGAAACTGAGGTGCGCGCGCCGCCCCGGCGCTCTACGTTTCCGCCGTGACCCTCGACATCGTGAGCCTGGCGGACCGCCCCGACCTCGCCCGTCCGCTCGACGAGGGCTTCGACGGGGCGTGGCCGCCGTTCATGCTGTGGGACCCGATGGGCTCGCTGTACTACGGCGTCGCCCACGACCTGTATCCCCGGTTCGTGTTCGCCGCCGTCGACCCCGCCGATCCCGCACGACCGGTCGCCCGGGCGTACGCGGCGCCGTTTCGCTGGACGGAACCCGAGCTTCCCGACGGCGGCTGGGACCGGGTGATCCAGCGCTGCACCCTCGACCGCCTCACCGGTGCCGACACGAACATGGTCTCGGCCCTGGAGATCTGCATCCGGCCGGACCACCGGGGCACCGGGCTGTCCGCCGTGATGCTCGCCGCCATGCGCGAGGCCGTCGCGAAACTGGGCTACGACACGCTGGTCGCGCCCGTACGACCGAGCCGCAAGCACACCCGGCCCGAACTGCCCATGGAGGAGTACGCGGCGCAGGTCCGCGAGGACGGCCTGCCGGTCGACCCGTGGCTGCGGGTGCACGTCCGCGCGGGCGGGCGCATCGAACGCGTCGCCCCCCGGTCGATGACGATCACCGGAACGCTCGCCGACTGGCGGCGCTGGACGGGCCTGCCGTTCGACACCAGCGGGTCGGTCCACGTGCCCGGGGCCCTCGCGCCGGTGCACTGCGACGTGAGGCACGACCACGCGGTCTACGTCGAGCCCAACGTCTGGGTCAGCCACCGGCTCTAGGCCGTCGCGTCGCGCGCAGGAGGACGGCCTCGTCCCGGTGCCATCCGGGTCACGGCGGCGCGCGAGCTGCGCATCCTCGACGGCGTACGCGCAGACGCGCACCTCCCGCACCCGTCATCCCATCCCCGTGGTCGTCTCCCCGGACACTCCCGCGCCGGAGACCGGAGCCACGGGGCCCCTCCTCCTCGCAGTCCGGGGCCGAGCCGACCGGCCCGGCGGTTCGTCGGCGGCCCGGGTCGCGCTGCCCTGAGCAGAATCGCTCGCCTCGCGGGCCGTGGGACCGGAGGCTGGCGGCATGGGAGCGGGCTTCAGCGGTGAGGTGGCCACGTACTACGCGAGACACCGGCGCGGGTACCCGCCGGAGGTGATCGACGCCGTCGTCGGGGCCTTCGGTCTCGACGACGGCGACACGGTCGTCGACCTCGGCTGCGGCACCGGCCAGCTGAGCCTGCCGCTCGCCGCCCGGGTGGGCACGGTCGTCGGCGTGGATCCGGAGCCGGACATGCTGGCGTTGGCCCGCCGGGCCGCCCTCGACGCGGGAGCGACCAACGCCGCGTGGCTGCTCGGCGCCGACACCGACCTGCCCGTCCTGGGCCGGCTGCTGGGCGACGGGGCGGTCGGCGCCCTGTCTGTCGCCGTCGCGATCCACTTCATGGACCGCGAGGCGCTGTTGCGGGCCACCCGGCCGCTGCTGCGCCCCGGCGGTGGGATCGTCGTGATCACCAACGGCGCACCGCTCTGGTCACAGGACGCCGAGTGGTCCCAGACCCTGCGCGGATGCCTGGAAGGACTGCTCGGGCACCCCGTCACCGCGACGTGCCAGACCGACGCCGCCGGCCGCCGGCGCAACCGGGACGCCCTCGCCGCCGCCGGCTACCGGGTGGTGGAGTCGTCGGTGGAGTACGCCGCGCCGCTCACCGTGCACGACATGGTCGGCGGCGTCTTCTCCGCGATGTCACCCCGCCTGTTGCCCTCGCCGCCGGAGCGGGCCGCGTTCACCGCCGAGGTCCGCGACGCCCTCGGCGGGCGGGAGACGGTCACCGAGCGGGTCCACGTCTCGCTCCAGTTCGGCCTGCCCGGCTGACCCGCCCGACGCCCGGCCCCCCACGAGGCGCAGGGGCCGCGCCGAGATGGCGCGGCCCCTGCGTCGACGCTCCGGTCGGGTGCCGGTCAGCACCAACCGTTGATCGGGCCGTTCACCCCGCTGGCCAGGTAGGCGTCGGACACCCAGGTGCCGTCGCTCAGCCGGTTCCACAGCGCGGTGGTGCCGTACCGCCCGGCGTGGGAGGTGCCGTTGGCGGAGCAGGAGACGGTGACCGTGGCGCCGTCGCCGACCGATCCCCGCACGGCATAGCCGGTGCCGGGACCGGACCGCTTGTTCACCGAGCCCCCACCGTTGGCGTCGACCACCGCCTGGTTGAAGCCCAGCGCCCCGTAGTTGTAGAGGCCGGCGCCGGCGCCGGCCCAGGCCGAGCCGTGCCGCGCCCCGCCCTGGTAGGCGGCAGCGCCGTTGGCGAACTCCCACTTGCCGATGCTGTGGCCGGCGATGCCGACGTAGGCGCTGTTCTGCCGCAGCCCGAAGTGGACGTGCCGGCCGTACGCCGCCCCGCCGCAGGTGACGTCGGTGCCCGTGTAGCCCAGGTACGCGCCCTGGCCGACGGCGGCGCCGTTGACCGAGATGCTGCTCCACAGGTGGTAGTAGTCGGTCGAGTAGCCGCGGTCGTGGATCACCCGGATCCACCCCGTGCACATCGTGTACGCCGTGCCGGCCCGCGCCGCCCGGACCACCTGGTCGCCGCCGGCCAGGTCGATCGAGCTGTACGGCGCCTCGTAGCCGCCCCAGCCGTGCGGGCCGCTGGTCAGCGTCCACGTCTGGCCCACCGCGAAGGGCAGGGCCATCCCGGTGCGGTAGTCGCCGCCCGCCTGCATGGTGCCCGGCGTACGCGTGAAGGTCGCCTTCTCCTGCTTGTTCACCAGGGGCGACTCGGCGGCCAGCTCGCTGAACCCGGCCTCGCCGTCGAAGTTCACCCGCCACGTGCCGGCCTCGGCACGGGCGATGAAGATCGCGCCGGTCGGGTGGACGTCCTTCTCGTGGCCGGTGACGGCCACGGCCGTGCCGAAGGCCCACGTGCCGTTCTTGCGGGTGACGGTCACGCGGGTCTCGGAGCTCTCGGCGTGCTCCGCCTCGGAACTGTCGGCGCGTTCGGCGTGTTCCGCCGCCGAGGCCTGGACCTGCCCGCGGAGCTTGGCAGCCACGGCGTCCTCGACGCTCACCCGCACCGGATCCGGTGTGGGCTCGGCGGCGTGGGCGGCGGTGCCCGCGACCAGCAGCTCCGTCGCCAGCAGCGCCGTGGCGATGCCGGCCCACCGTCTGGTGTGCACCATTGACGACCTCTTTTCAATCGAAGGACATCGCTAAGTGGTGCTGACGATAGACAGAACGACGAATATTGTCTACATGTTGACCCGTCGGCAATGAAGGTTTGTTTCGCAGCCCCGCCGGACTGGCCCGTCGCCCGGTCGCCGCCGCCGCCCACCGCCGCGCGAGCCCTCCCGCGGGCTGACGCCGGCCGCCGGCCCGGGCCGGCACGGCCCGGGCCGTGGCGCCCCGCTCCCCGTGCCGCGGCCTACGGGCTGGTCCCGGGGGCCGGCTCCCGGGCGAGGGTG
>NZ_JBAKHL010000040.1:0-65828 GCF_036902715.1 Micromonospora sp. CPCC 205546 | reverse complement strand
CGGCAGCCGGGGCGGCCGGTGCGCCGGCCGGCGACGTCCCGCCCGCGGGGGCCCGGGCGGCGGGTGTGCCGGCGGGCGACGCCCCCACCGGCGGGAACGCGGACGGGATGCTGGCCGCCGGGCTGCTCGCCGGCCTCGGCGGGGGTGCGGCGATCGGCTGGCTGGTCAGCCGCTGGCGCCGCCGCGAGCCGGCCGAGCCGGTCGACCTGTCGGTGCTGCGGGAGGACCCGCCGCCCCCGACCGATGCCGGGGTGGGGTCGCCGGGTGGGCCGCTCGCCGCCCGCTGAGTGGTCAGCGGGCCCAGTCCGGCAGGGGCTCGCGGGCGGCCAGCCACTCGGTCGGCACCCCGCCCGGGGTCCCGACGCCGGTGTGCGCGGCCACCACCGCCCCGGCGATCGCGGCGGTGGTGTCGACGTCCCCGCCGGCCTCGACGCAGGCGCGGATCGCCGCCGGGTAGTCGTCCAGGTGCACGGCGGCCACCCAGCAGGTGAAGGCGACGGTGTCCTGGGCGGTGACCCGGGAGCCGTTGCCGAGCACGTCGGCGGCCTCGGCGACCGGCCGGTCGAGCAGGCCGGCGGCCCGGCGTACGCCCCGGTGCACCTCGGTGGCCGGGTCCAGCGCGGCGGTCACACCGGCCAGCAGCCGGTCCGGGGCGGGCCGGTGGCCGTCGAGGCGGGCACGGGCGGCCAGCGACGCGGCCACCGCCACCGCCACCGCGCCGGCGACGCCCTCCGGGTGCGCGTGGGTCACCTCGGCCGAGGCCTGGGCCTGTGCCGCCGCCCGCGCGGTGGAGTCCGCGTACCACGCGCCCAGCGGGCCGACCCGCATGGCCGCGCCGTTGCCGCAGGAGCCCTGGCCGTCGAAGGCCGAGGCGGCCGCCACCGGCCACGGCGTGCCGGTGCGGATCAGCCGCAGGATGGTCACGGCTCCCGGCCCGTACCCCCGGTAGGGCTCGCAACGCCGGGCGAAGGCCGCGGCGAGGGCGTCCCGGTCGATCCGGCCCGTCTCGGCGAGGGCGTCGACCACCGAGCAGGCCATCTCGGTGTCGTCGGTCCACTGCCACGGCGGTGGGGGCAGCTTCCCGGCGGCCAGGTCGGCGGGGTGCCGGCCGGGAACGAAGAACTGTGAGCCGAGCGCGTCACCCACCGACAGACCGGCGAGCGAATCCCGGGCCAACGCGAGGCGGGTGTCGGGAAAGAGCGTGAAGGACATCGTTGTACCAGCTTGCCCTGTTGCCGCGGACGCCGCAAACGCGATTGACTTGCCACGACGAGTACGGTCTTGCTGTGGCCACGGTGCTCCTGGTCGAAGACGACCATGTCGTACGCGGCGCGATGCTGCGATCCCTCGCCGACCGGGGGCACGCCGTGCACGCCGTCGGCACGGCGCTGGACGCGCTGCGCCGGGTCGCGGCCGAGACCCCCGACCTCGTGGTGCTCGACCTCGGGCTGCCCGACCTCGACGGCTCGGACGCGCTGCGGATGCTGCGCGGCATCACCGACGTGCCGATCATCATCGCCACCGCCCGCGACGACGAGCAGTCCGTGGTGCGGCTGCTGCGCGCCGGCGCCGACGACTACATGGTCAAGCCGTTCACCGGCGCGCACCTCGACGCGAGGATCACCACCGTGCTGCGCCGGGCCGGGCGGGCCAGCCGGAGCGTGCAACCGGCGGTGCACAGCGTCGGCGGGCTGCGGGTCGACGTCGGCGAGCGCAGCGCCCACCTCGACGGCGAGCCGCTGGCGCTGACCCGCAAGGAATTCGACCTGCTGGCCTATCTCGCCGCGCGGCCGGGCCGGGTAGTGTCCCGCCGGGAACTTCTGGAGGAGGTATGGCGGCAGCCATCGGTCGGCGAGGACCAGACCATCGACGTTCACCTGTACTGGCTGCGCCGCAAAATGGGCGAGTCCGCGGCGAAGCCGCGCTACCTGCGCACCGTGCGGGGGGTCGGCTTCCGGCTGGTGGCGCCGGACTGAGGCCGTCGCTGGCCCTGCTCACGGCCGGCGCGTGCACCCTGGTCGCGCTCGCGTTCCTCGTCCCGCTCGCCCTCGGTCTCGGGGACCGGGCGCGCGAGGAGGCCCTCGCGGACGCCGCCCGGCGCAGCGCGCTCGTGACCGGTGCCCTCGCCGTCAGCACCGACCCCGCCGTGGTGCAGCGCGCCGTCGCGGCCAGCGGTGACGACCCGGCCACGCGGCCGGTCGTGCACGGGCTGGGGGTGGAGGGGTCGTCGGCCCGGGCCGACGCCGGGAGCCTGGAGCGGGCCCGCACCGGGCGACGCTCCGTGGTCGTCGACGTCGACGGCGGGGTGCTCCGGCTGGATCCGGTGGTGCTCGGCGACACCACGGCCGTGGTCGAGGTCTTCGTGCCCGGGTCCGAACTGGCCGGCAACAGCCGGTGGCTGCTGCTGCTCGGGGTGGCCGCCGCCCTGGTGGGCGCGGCGGTGCTGGTGGTGGACCGGGTCGCCGCCCGCGCGGTCGACGCGGCCCGGGGCCTGGTCCGGGCGGCGCTCGCGATCGGCGACGGCGACCAGGGCGTACGCGTCGATCCGAGCGGCCCCCGGGAGCTGGCCGAGGCCGGGTACGCCTTCAACCGGATGGCCGACCGGCTGGACGCGGCCCGCACCGACGAGCGGGAGTTGGTCGCCGACCTGTCGCACCGGCTGCGCACCCCGCTGACGGTGCTGCGGCTGGACGCGGAGGCGCTGGAGTCCGACGACACCAGCGTCGGCTCGTTCAGCGAGGCGGAGCTGGACCGCCGCCGCGGCATCCGGCGGATCCGGCAGGCGATCGTCACCCTCGAGGGCGAGATCGACGTGCTGATCAAGACCACCCGCAAGGCGGTCGCGCACGAGGCCGGACCGGCGATGTGCGACGTCAGCGAGGTGGTCCGGGACCGGATGGTGTTCTGGGCGGCCCTGGCCGGTGACCAGAACCGCCCGCACCGGGTGAGCGGCGCGCAGCTGCGCATCCCCGCGCCGGTGCCCCGGGCCGAGCTGGCCGCCGCCCTGGACGCGGTCATCGGCAACGTCTTCCGCTACACCCCGCAGGGCACCGCGTTCGAGGTGGCGGTCTCCCGCCGCGACGGGTACGTGGCCATCCGCATCGACGACGCCGGCCCGGGGATCGCCAACCCCGACCGGGCGCTGCGCCGGGGCACCAGCGACCAGGGCTCGACCGGGCTGGGACTGGACATCGCCAAGCGGGTGGCGTTGCAGGCGAACGGCTCGGTGAGCATCGACCGGGCCCGGCTGGGCGGGGCGAGCGTGGTCATGCTGCTCGCCGATCCGGAGGCGACGCCCCGGCAGGTCAGCCGGTTCGGTCTGGTCGGCCGGATGGCGCGGGAGCAGAAGACCGGGAGCCGGCGCTGGCCCCGCCAGCGGCCCACCGAGGACTGACGCCCCCGTCCGGTCCCGGGGTCGACGTGCCGGACCGGCGGCGGTTGTGGGGTGGCGCAAGTCTTCCTTAGATCGGGGTTAACCACGGTGCCGCAGCGGGCCGGCGCTGACAGGATCGAATCCGAACCCATCAGTTCCACCGGTCATTGCCTCGGGGCACCCCACCGGCCGGTGGAGCCGGGCGCGCGGCGGGAGACTCGGTCCCCCCACACCTCCTCCCGCCGCGCGCCGTCCCCTCTCCGCATTCAGCCGGTGGCGGCGGCCAGGTGGGCGTCGATCTCGGCGGTGATCCGCCGCTTGCCGGCCGGATCCAGGAACGAGGCGGTCACCGCGTCGCGGGCCAGCGCGGCCAGCCCCTCCGGCCCCGCGTCGAGCAGCCGGGCCGCGACGGCGTACTCGTCGTTGAGGGTGGTGCCGAACATCGGCGGGTCGTCGGAGTTGATGGTGACCAGCAGGCCGGCGTCGACCAGCTGCCGCAGCGGGTGCTCCTCGATGCTGGCGACCGCACGGGTACGCACGTTGGAGGTCGGGCAGACCTCCATGCCGATCCGGTGCTCGGCGAGATGGGCCAGCAGCTCCGGGTCCCGCGCGGCGGAGATGCCGTGCCCGATGCGCTCCGCGCCGAGGTCGCGCAGCGCGTCCCAGACGGTCTGCGGGCCGGTGGTCTCGCCGGCGTGCGGCACGGAGCGCAGCCCGGCCGCCCGGGCCCGGTCGAAGTACGGCTTGAACTGCGGCCGGGGCACGCCGATCTCGGGACCGCCGAGGCCGAAGCTGATCAGCCCGTCCGGCCGTTGCTCCAGCGAGATGCGCAGCGTCTCCTCGGCCGCCGCCAGGCCGGCCTCGCCGGGGATGTCGAAGCACCAGCGCAGCTCGATGCCGAAGTCCGCCTCGGCCCGCTTGCGGGCGTCCTCGATCGCCTCGCAGAAGGCGGGCGCGGGGATCCCCCGGTGCACGTGGGAGTACGGCGTGACGGTCAGCTCGGCGTAGCGGACCTGTTGGCGGGCCAGCTCGCGGGCGACCTCGTGGGTGAGCAGCCAGACGTCGTCGGGGTCGCGGATCAGGTCCACGACGCTCAGGTAGACCTCGATGAAGTGTGCGAAGTCGCGGAAGGCGAAGTAGTCGGCGAGCGCGGCCGGGTCGGCGGGCACGGGGCTGCGGCCCTCGTGGCGGGCGGCCAGCTCGGCGACGATCCGGGGCGAGGCGGAGCCGACGTGGTGCACGTGCAGCTCCACCTTGGGCAGTCCGGCGATGAAGGTTTGCAGGTCGGTCACAGGTTCTCCTCTGCGCGGGCGCCGGTGCGGGCGACGAAGAAGACGCGGCGGAACGGGAAGTGCACCTGAGCGTGCCGCACCGGGTACGCCTCGGCGAGGCGTACGCCCAGCTCGGCTCGGAAGTCGGACCAGCGGTCGGCGGCCAGGGCCGCCCGGACCGGCCGGAGCGCGGTGCCCTCCAGCCAGCTCAGCACCGGGTGGTCGGCGTCGGCGCGGGCCGGCAGCAGGTGCACGTAGGTAGTCTCCCAGGCGTCCACCGCACAGCCGGCACCGGTCAGCAGGTCGGCGTAGCCCAGGGCGCTGTCGTCGGCCGGGGGCCGGCGCAGCAGCCCGGCGACGTCGGCGCGCCACGCCGGCCGCTCGGCGACCTCGCGCAGCGCGCGGTGCGAGGGCGCGTCGAAGTTTCCCGGCACCTGCACGGCCAGCCACGCCCCGGCGGGCAGTTCCCGGGCCCAGCGGGTCAGCAACTCCCGGTGCCCGGGCACCCACTGGAGCACGGCGTTGCTGACCAGCACGTCGACGTCGGGTTCCGGCTGCCAGTGCCGGACGTCGCCGACGGCGAAGGAGATCCCGGGGGCGGTGGCGGTGGCCTGCGCGATCATCCGCGGCGAGGAGTCGAGGCCGGCGATCCGGCTGCCCGGCCACCGGGCGGCGAGGCTCGCGGTGAGGTTGCCAGGGCCGCAGCCGAGGTCGACCACGGCGCGCGGGCGCTCGGCGGGGACGCGGGCGAGCAGGTCGTGGAAGGGTCGGGAGCGCTCGTCGCCGTAGCGCAGGTACGCCGTCGGATCCCACATGGTCGCCTCCCAAACCGTACGTTCGTCTTGTTTCACCGTACGGCCCGTCGCGCGGCCGGGCAAGGCGATCACTAGGCTCGGTCCCATGCAGCAGCGCACCTCCCCCCGGCTGGGGCGGCACGTCGGGGTGATCGGGCTGGGCGCCTGGCAGCTCGGCGCCGACTGGGGCACGGTCAGCGAGGCCGACGCCACCGCCGTGCTGAGCGCCGCCGTCGAGTCGGGGGTCACCTTCCTCGACACGGCGGACGTCTACGGCGACGGGCGCAGCGAGCAGCTCATCGGGCGGTTCCTGCGCAGCCGGCCCGACGCCACGCTGACGGTGGCCACCAAGATGGGCCGCCGGGTCGCGCAGGCGCCCGAGGCGTACACCCTGGCGCACTTCCGCGAATGGACCGACCGGTCCCGGCGCAACCTCGGCACCGACACCCTCGACCTGGTGCAGCTGCACTGCCCGCCCTCCGCCGTCTTCGCCGACGACGCCGTCTTCGACGCGCTGGACACCCTGGTGGCCGAGGAACGGATCGCCGGCTACGGGGTGAGCGTGGAGACCTGCGACCAGGCGCTCACCGCCATCGCCCGTCCCGGCGTGGCCAGCGTCCAGATCATCCTCAACGCGCTGCGGCACAAGCCCCTCGACCGGGTGCTCCCGGCCGCTGCCGCCGCCGGGGTCGGCATCGTCGCCCGGGTCCCGCTGGCCAGCGGGCTGCTCTCCGGCCGCTACGACGAGCACACCACCTTCGCCGCCGACGACCACCGCACCTACAACCGGCACGGCGAGGCGTTCGACGTGGGCGAGACCTTCTCCGGCGTCGACTACGCGCTGGGCCTGGCCGCCGTACGCCGGCTGGCGCCGCTGGCCGGCGACGGCCGCACCACGGCCCAGTTCGCGCTGCGCTGGGTCGTCGACCAGCCCGGCGTCACCGTGGTCATCCCCGGTGCCCGGGACGCCGCCCAGGCCCGGGCCAACGCCGCCGTGGCCGGACAGGCGCCGTTGACGCGACGGGAACTGGCGGTGGTGACGGAGGTCTACGACGAACTGGTCCGCCCGCGGGTGCACGACCGGTGGTGAGTCGGGCCGTCGGGACGGGGATCGACAGAGGGAGATCGCGATGAAGGGCTGGCTGCCACTCACCCTCGGGCTGCTCGCCGTGGTCGGCGGTGCGGTGTGGACGGTGCAGGGCCTCGGCTACGTCGAGGGCAGCGTGATGACCGACAAGCGGATCTGGGCCGTGCTGGGACCCCTGGTCGTCCTGGTCGGACTCGTCGTGCTCTGGCTCGGGCTGCGCGCCCGCAGGCGCCGCTGAGACCGCCGGGCCGCCGAGGCCGCCGGGCGCCGTGAACGCGGAAAGCCCCGCATCCCGGGCGGGATACGGGGCTTCGCGATGATCCGGGCGCCGGATCACCGCAGTGGTCGGCGGCTGCCGACCGGCACTGCTCAGATGGGGCGGACCTGCTCGGCCTGCGGACCCTTCTGACCCTGGGCGATCTCGAACTCCACCCGCTGGTTCTCCTCCAGCGTGCGGTAGCCGCTGGTCTGGATGGCCGAGAAGTGGACGAACACGTCAGCACCCCCGCCGTCGACGGTGATGAAGCCGAAGCCCTTGTCTGCGTTGAACCACTTCACGGTTCCCTGCGCCATGTGTATCTCCTTCTAAAACTGGCGGCCGAGCACGCCGTGCGGCCGATTGGCCGTTTTCGAGCAGCGGTGCCTGAGGCGCCCCCACGAAGGAGACTTCACTCGACCACGCCATCTCTCAACAGCGTGGAACAGCAAACCACGTAGCGAAAACTCTGCACAGCCTACCGGACGAATTTCTTCGACATGTGACCTGACGGATGTCGAAGATCCGCTGGGTGGGCCCTTGTCCCCGCGCGAAAGGCCCCCGCACCGGATGACGGTGCGAGGGCCGATTCGTCGATGTCCGCTCAGTCCGGCCAGCTCCCGGTGAACCGGCGGACGCCCACCGCGCCACCCCGGTCGACGGCGGCCCGGACGACCGCGAAGATGGCGCCCTGCAACGCCGCCGCAGCCAGGACCTCGCCCCAGCCGCGGTCCTCGTCGGTGGCGTCGGGCGCCTCGCCGTCGCCCGCCGTCATCTTCCACACCTGCCGGAAGATCGCGCCCGCGACCGTACCGGCGGCGATGCCCATCAGCACGCCGACCGGCTTGTACGCGGCCTTCCCGATACCCCTGCTCACCGCTGCCTCCCCCGAACGATCATCATCACGATCACGGCGGCCACCGCGCCCGCCGCCAGGGCCACGAACGGCGTCGGGTTACGCCGTACGACCGCGCCCTTCTCCTGCGCCTGACCGCGCGCGAGCTGCGCCGTCTGCGCCGCCTGCCCGCGCACCCGGGCCACGGTCTGCGTCGCCTGGTCGCGTACCCGCTCCTTCGCCTGGTCGGCGGAGGACCTCAACCGCGCCTTGACGTCGGCCTTGGCCGCCAGCGCCTCCATCGTCTCGCCCAGCTCGACCCGGGTCCGCCGGATCTCCTCCCGCAGCGCCTCGGTGTCGCCGCTGCCCCGGCCGTTGCCCGTCGTCATGCCCGTCCCCTGTCCTTCACGGCGGCGGTGACCGTGTCCACGTCCGCCCGGACGCTGCGGACGGTGGCCTCCGGCACCGGCGGGACCGCCTGGCTGACCTGCTTCTTGCCCACGAGGGCCAGGATGCCGGCAATCGCGAAGAGCACCACCGCGACGATCAGGGCCGCCGCCCAGGCCGGCAGCACCAGGTCGAGCAGCAGGATCGCGGTGGCGACCAGGGCACCCAGGCCGTAGAGCGCAAGCGCCCCGCCACCGCCGAAGAGACCGATGCCGATACCGGCGTGCTTGCCCTTCTGGGTCAGCTCCGCCCGGGCCAGGGCCAGTTCGTCGCGGACCAGGCGGGAGACCTGCTCCGTGGCCCGCTGCACCAGCTCGGCGGTGGACGGCTCGCTCCCGGTACGGGATGTGCGGGCGTTCGCCACGTCAGCCATGCTGTCCTCCTTTCATCATCACCGCGCTGTATGCCCGGAGTCGCCGCCCGTCAATCCTTCGCGCGCCGGTCGGTGCGCCCGCACCGCCGGGCCCGAGCCGCCGCACGGCGCGGAAGAAGGTGCAGAAGCGTCGCGCAGCAGGTCCCCGCGAAACGCCCGGTCAAACTTCCCGAGCCAACCCACTCCGCCCGGTCGCCTCACGGGACCCAACCCCACCCACACCTCCAACCACCCCCACCCCCCACAGGTCACGCCCCAACCCCTTGACCGCGTCGATCATGCAGTTGTGGTGCCCCGCAAAAAGGGCATCGTCGGCATACCACCCACCACAACTGCATGCTCAACCCAGTGGGGGGTGCCGGGGGGGATGGTGGGGTTAGCGGCGGGCTTCGGCGGGCTCGTCGGGGCCGACGAAGGCCTCGCTGCGGGCGTCGCCGTCGTCGCTGCCGCCGAAGACCCGGGCGTCGTCGGGCATCTCGGCGTCGGTGAGGCGACGCACCGGCCGGCGGGGTCGTACCCACTGCCACGCCAGGTTGCTCTCCGCGTCCCCGATCTCGGTGCGCATCCGGGGCATGGCCGTCGGCCGGTGGTCCCGGATCCAGGCCACCAGGTGCTCGCGTACCAGGCAGCGCAGGTCCCACAGGCTGCCGGCGTCGGCGGCGCTCACGAGGGCGCGCACCTTCACCGTTCCGCCGGTCGCGTCGGTCACCTGGAGTACGCAGACCCGGCCGTCCCACAGGTCGGTGCCCTCCACCAGCCGGCGCAGCTCCTCCCGCATGGCCTGCACCGGGATCGCCCAGTCGACGTCGAACTCGGCGGTACCCAGCACCGCCGCCTCGGTCCGGGTCCAGTTCTGGAAGGGCTTGCTGGTGAAGTACGAGGTGGGCAGGATCAACCGCCGGTCGTCCCAGATCTGCACGACCACGTAGCTGAGCGTCAACTCCTCGACCCGGCCCCACTCCCCCTCGACCACCACGACGTCGTCGAGGCGCACGGCGTCGCTGAAGGCGAGCTGGAGACCGGCGAAGACGTTGCCCAGCAGGCTCTGCGCGGCCAGCGCGGCGACCACACCGACCACACCGGCGCTGGTCAGCACGCCGGCGCCGATGCCGCGTACGGCCGGGAACGTCATCAGCATCACGCCGACGGCCAGCACGACGATCATCGCGATGGTCAACCGGCGCAGCATGACCACCTGGGTACGCACCCGCCGCGCGTGCCGGTTGTCGGGCACGTCCACCCGGAACCGGGCCAGGGCGGTGTCCTCCGCGACGACGAGCAGCGAGGCGACCAGCCAGGCGACGCCGGCGATCACGCCGAGCACCAGCAGGTGCAGCAGCACCTGCCGCCACTGGTCGCCGACGGCGTAGCCGGTGCTGAAGCGCACGGCGAACTGGACGGCGACGACGGTGGCGGCGACCTGGATCGACCGGTGCGCGTGGTCGGTGAGCTCGGTCAGCAGCAGCGAACGCCGACCGACCCGCCGGATGACGCGGTGCGCGACCTCGACCGCGAACAGGGCGATCGCCGCCGCGGCGAGCGCGGCGACGATCGTCCCGAGGTAGCTCTGCACGGGTTCTTTCCTCCTCCTGGCGCCGGACACGTACTTCGGGCAAAGGCCCAATAGTGCCCGGCGACGCCGGAATCGACCAGGCTCAGACCTTGCGATACCGGGACTGCAGGAAGCAGAAGACGCCAAAGGCGGCGATACCGAGCGCCACCAGGGTGAGCAGGATCTGGCCGTACGACTGGTCGCGCAGGGTGCGCAGGGCCGCGTCCAGACCGCGGGCCTTCTCGGGGTCGTAGTTGACGGCGGCCAGGATGATCAGCAGGCCGGAGATGCCGTACGCGACGCCCTTGGCGATGTAGCCGGCCATGCCCAGCCGACGGGTGAGCTGACGCGTCTTGGCGTTCATCTCGCCGGTCTTGAGGTGCTTCTCGAACCGCTTGATCAGCCCGTAGATCACCAGGCCGACACCGATCGCGGCGAGGCCGAGCCCGGCCAGGCCGACCAGCCAGCGGCCACCGGAGGACTCCATGAGCTTGCCGGTCAGCGCCTCCTGCTGGTCCGCGCTGTTGGAGCCGGCGTCCTTGAAGACCTTGAAGGCCGTCCAGGCGAAGTAGAGGTAGACGACGGTGCGTCCCGCCGACGCGATCCGCTCCCAGACGCGCTCCTTGCCGCGCTCGGCGCGGTGCCCGACGGCCGCCTCCAGCGCCTGCCAGATCGCCATGGCGAGCAGGCCGACCGCGATGGCGATGACGAGGAACTTGCCCAGCGGCTGGGCGGCGATGGTGCGCAGCGCGCCGGACTGGTCGCCGTCGTCGCCGGCCTTGCCGAACGCGATCTGCAACGCCAGCCAGGCGAACAGGAGGTGCACGATGCCGTAGCCGATGAAACCGACTCTGGCCAACAGTTCGAGCCACCTGCTGTTCGCCGTACGGGAGGCGGTGGCTTCGGCGTTCCGGGTGAGTGACATGGCGCCACAATCACCGAATACGAAGATTTCCAAACGTCGGCCACCGCCGCCCGGGGCCAGGTCAGTTGCCCGGGTTCCTCGATACCCTGATCTTGACCTCCTGGTCGGTGACGCTGTCCAACGTCACCGCGAAGCCGCCGACCTCGGTGGCCTGCTGGCCCATCGTCAGCGACAGCTGCTCGCCGGCCACCTCGACGGTCACCTGGTCGCCCTGCGCGCCGATCAGCTTGGCCTCCACGCCGAGGATGGTGGCGCTGGCGTCCACGCCGCGGTCGAAGGTGACCGTGCAGGCGTCGAGGCCGCAGTCCGTGCGGGCGCCCTCGGAGCTGCAACCGGCGAGCACGGCGACGCCGAGCGCCAGGCCGGCCAACAGGCCGGCGACCCGGCGGGTGGGGGTCAGCGGGGAAGCAACACGTCGGTT
This sequence comes from Micromonospora sp. CPCC 205546, assembly GCF_036902715.1. Lineage (NCBI taxonomy): Bacteria > Bacillati > Actinomycetota > Actinomycetes > Micromonosporales > Micromonosporaceae > Micromonospora > Micromonospora sp. CPCC 205546. The sequence goes on along the minus strand of NZ_JBAKHL010000040.1, from coordinate 54,494 downwards.
CGTCACCCCGTCAAGGGTACGAGACACCGGCCACTGCGGCAGCGCGTGATCATCCGCGCAGGTGGGCGCCCGTGGCGGGGGTTAGGGTCCCGGGCATGCCGTTCGACATCGCCCGCACCCGGGCCGCCTACCCCGCCCTCGCCGAGGGCTTCGTCCACCTCGACGGTGCCGGGGGCACCCAGACCGCCGGACCGGTCGTCGACGCGGTCGCCGCCGCCATGCGCGCGGCGGTGGGCAACCGCAGCGCCGCGTTCGTGCCCGGCCAACGGTCGTTGGAGATGGTGGCCGCCGCCCGCTCGGCCGTGGCCGACCTGCTCGGCGGCGAGCCCGCCGGGGTCGTGCTGGGCCCCAGCGCCACGGCGCTGACGTACACGCTGGCCCGGACCCTGGGTGCGCAGTGGCGCCCCGGGGACGAGGTCGTGGTGTCGCGGCTCGACCACGACGCGAACGTGCGCCCCTGGGTGCAGGCTGCCGAGGCGGCCGGCGCCACGGTGCGCTGGGCCGAGTTCGACCGGGACACCGCGGAGCTGCCGGCGGCCCGCTACGCCGAGCTGGTTGGCGAGCGGACCCGGCTGGTCGCGGTGACCGCGGGCAGCAACGCGACCGGCACCGTCCCGGACGTGGCGGCGATCGCCGCGACCGCGCACGCCGCCGGCGCGCTGGTCTGCGTCGACGGGGTGCACTCGGTGCCGCACGGCCCCACCGACGTCGCCGCGCTGGGCGCCGACTTTCTGGTCACCAGCGCCTACAAGTGGTCCGGGCCGCACCTGGCCGCGATGGTGGCCGCCCCGGCGACGTGGGAGCGGCTGCGCCCGGCGAAACTGCTGCCCTCCTCCGACGCGGTGCCCGACCGCTTCGAGTACGGCACCCCGAGCTTCCCCCTGCTGGCCGGCGTGGCCGCCGCCGTCGACCACCTGGCCGGGCTGGACCCGACGGCCACCGGGAGCCGCCGCGAGCGGCTGACCGCCGGGCTGGGCGCCGCGCAGGCGTACGAGGAGTCGCTGCTGCGGCGGCTGCTCGCCGGGCTGGCCGCGCTGCCCGGCGTCACGGTGCTCGGCTCCCCCGCCCGGCGCTGCCCGACGGTCTCCTTCCGGCTGGCCGGGCTCTCGCCGCAGCGGACCCAGGAGGAGCTGGGCGCGGCCGGCTTCTGCCTCTCCGCCGGCGACTACTACGCGTACGAGTACTTCCAGGCGATGGGGCTGCGCGACAGCGGCGGGGCGGTGCGCGCCAGCCTGTACCACTACAACACCGCCGACGAGGTGGACCGGTTGCTCGGCGAACTGGACCGGCTCGCCGCCGGCGGGGGGAGAATGACCGGGTGAGCACCCTGGTCGAGGAGAACCCCGCCAAGAAGCGGTTCGAGATCCTGGTCGACGACGCGCTGGCCGGGTTCACCGCGTACCTGCCGCGCGGCGAGGTGCTGGTCTTCACCCACACCGAGATCGACCCGAGGTTCCAGAACATGGGCGTGGGCGCGGCGCTGGTGCGGGGCACCCTCGACCAGCTCCGCGAGCGCGGCACGACGGTGGTGCCGCGCTGCCCGTTCATGGCGGCCTTCATCGACCGTCACCTCGAGTACGCCGACCTGGTCACCCCCGAGCCATGACCCGGAGGCGCCGGGGCGCTGCGGCACCCGTCGACGCGTGAGGACGCCGGGGCGCCGCCGGAGCGGGCCGAGGAGGCGCGGGAGCGCTCAGCGGCCCGCCAGCAGCCCGGCGGCGGCGTGGGCGGCGGCCCGGGTGGCGCCGTGGGTGGCGACGTGCACCGCGCCGGTGACCAGCTCGGGCACGCCCAGCTCGACCACGACCGCGTCCGGGCGGGCGGCCAGCGCGCGGGTCACGGACGCCCGCATCCATTCGTGCCGGTGCAGGTCGCGCACCACCAGCACCACGCACCGGCCGGCGGCCCCGGCGGTCGGGTCGGCGGGCACGTCGGCCTCGGCGTAGCGGACGGTGGTGGTGCCGGCGAGCAGGTCGGCCAGCGGGGCGGCGATCCCCCACGGGGTCTCCGGGCCGATCGCGATGTTGCGGGGCGGCTCGAACTCGACCACGTGCGCGGGGCCGGCCAGCGGCAGCGCGCCGGCGCCGGTGGGCCCGGTGGTGACCCGCAGTGCCCGGCGGGCGGCGGCCAGCCCGACGGTCGAGCCGGCGGCGGTCGGGCGCCGCCGGGGCGGCCGGTCGGCCCTGGCCGCCACCGTCCAGGCGGCGAGCTGCCCCACCCGCTTGGCCGCCTCGGTGAGGCGTTCCTCCGGCAGCTCGCCGGAGACGACCGCGGCGACGATGGCGTCGCGCAGCAGCCGGGCCGACTCCTCGTCGGCGCGCTCCCCACCCACGCAGATCGCGTCGGCTCCGGCGGCCAGGGCGCGCACCGCCGTGCCCGCGAAGCCGTAGCGGTCGGCGACCGCCCGCATCTCCACCGCGTCGGTGACCACGACGCCGGAGAAGCCCAGCTCGTCGCGGAGCAGCCCGCCCAGGATCCGGCCGCTGAGGGTGGCCGGCAGCTCGGGGTCCAGCGCCGGCACCAGCAGGTGACCGGTCATCACGGCCTGCACCCCGGCGGCCACGGCGGCCCGGAAGGGGGCCAGCTCCACGGCGTCGAGGCGGGCCCGGTCGGCGGTGATCCGCGGCAGGTCGTGGTGCGAGTCGACCTGGGTGTCGCCGTGCCCGGGGAAGTGCTTGGCGCAGGCGGCGACGCCGCCGGCCTGCAGGCCGCGCACCCAGGCGGCGGTGTGCCGGGCGACCAGCGCCGGTTCGGCGCCGAAGGCGCGTACGCCGATCACCGGGTTGCCCGGGTTGGAGTTGACGTCCGCGTCGGGGGCGTAGTTGAGGGTGACGCCCAGCGTGGCGAGGTCGCCGCCCAGGTCGCGGGCGACGTCCTCGGTCAGCGCCGGGTCGTCCACCGCGCCGAGGGCGAAGTTGCCGGGCCGGGAGCTGCCCCGGGCGGACTCGATGCGGGTCACGTCGCCGGCCTCCTCGTCGATGGCGACGACGACGTCGGGGCGTTCGGCGCGCAGGGTGGCGGTGAGGGCGGCCACCTGCTCCGGGTGGACCACGTTGCGGGCGAAGAGCACCACCGAGCCGAGGCCCTCGCCGAGCCAGCGGCAGACCCAGGGCGGTGGGGTGGTGCCGACGAATCCCGGCTGCAGGACGGCGGCGGCCAGGGCCGCCAGGCTTCCGTCGCGCCCGCTCACGCCGGTCCGCCCGCGTGGTGGCTGATGTGTCGCTCGCTCATGCGGTCGTCGTACCCCCGTCTTCTCCGCGCCCGGCGGCCCGCCACCGGCGGCGGTGCTGACATGGTCACACCGCGCGAGGAAATAGTCAATAAACCTTACAGTTGCCGTGCGGCGCGGAGCTGGGGACAGTTCGGGGATGGATCCCCTGCTGCTGGCCGACGCCACGACCCCGGCCGACATCCCCGGCGTACGCCTGCTCGGCCTGGTCGTCGGCGGCCTGTTGCTGCTCGCCGCGATCCGGGCGATGTTCCGGCGCTGAGCACGCGTCCCGGCGCCGACGCCCGCGGTTCGACCGCGGCCACCGGGGTACCGCCTGCCTCGTTGGAGGAGGTACGACACCGCGAGGGGGAACGATGAGGATCGGCTATTTTCTGTCCACCGAGGAGTACACGCCCGCCGAGTTGCTGGAGCAGGCGCGCGGCGCCGAGCGGGCCGGCTTCGAGGCGCTCTGGATCTCCGACCACTACCACCCGTGGACCGACGCGCAGGGGCAGAGTCCCTTCGTCTGGTCGGTGATCGGCGCGCTCAGCCAGGTCTGCCGGCTCCCGGTCACCACCGCCGTGACCTGCCCGACCGTGCGCATCCACCCGGCCGTCGTGGCGCAGGCGGCGGCCACCAGCGCGGTCATGCACTCCGGGCGGTTCGTGCTCGGGGTGGGCAGTGGCGAGGCGCTCAACGAGCACATCCTCGGCGACGCCTGGCCGCAGACCGACGTGCGGCTGGAGATGCTCGAGGAGGCCGTCGAGGTGATGCGCGAGCTGTGGCGGGGCGGCTTCGTCAACCACCACGGCAAGCACTACACCGTCGAGCACGCCCGGATCTACACGCTGCCCGACACTCCCCCGCCGGTCTACATCTCGGGCTTCGGGCCCAAGGCCGTCGACCTGGCCGCGCGCATCGGCGACGGCTTCGTCAACACCTCGCCCGACGCCGAACTCGTCCGGCGGTTCCGGGAGAACGGCGGCGGCGACAAGCCGTGCCAGGCCGGCTTCAAGGCGGCGTACGCGCAGACCGAGGAGGAGGGCGTGCGGATCGCGTACGAGCGCTGGCCGAACGCGGGGGTGCCGGGCGAGCTGTCCCAGGTGCTGCCCTCGCCACGGCACTTCGAGCAGGCCGCCGAGCTGGTCCGCCCGGAGATGATGAAGGACGCGTTCGTCTGCGGGCGGGATGTCGAGCCGCACCTGGCGAAGATCGAGGAGTACGCCAAGGCCGGCTTCGACGAGGTCTACGTGGCCAACACCGGCCCGAACTGGCAGGGCCTGCTCGACCTCTACCAGCGCGAGGTGTTCCCCCGCGTGCGCTGACCGTGCCGTCCCCGGGCGCCCCGGCCGGTGGGGCTGCCCGGGCTCAGCGCGGGCTAGCCGACCCTGCCGGCACGTGGGCTGGTTCCAGCGCGGCAGCCCTCCGGCACCGGCGTGGCGGTCAGCGTCCGTGGCTTCGCGAGAACGATCGGCCCCACCACCAGGAGCACGAGCCACAGTGGCACCAGGCGGGGGGCGATCGACAGCCAGACGGGCCACACCGGCTCGGCGAGCATGTCCGCGGCCAGGTCCCTACCGGTCAGGGCGACGCCCGGGAGCAGGGCGACCGTCACCAGCGTGCCGATGAGCCGGGGCACGGGCGCAGGTCGTCGCGCCACCAGCCAGAACAGCGCGGCACCGGTGGCGGCGCCGAGAAGGACGCCAGCGAGGGTGACGGCGAGGAACCCGTCCGGAGCAGCCGGCGCGACGCTCAGCACCGACCCGTTCGCCTGGTGCTTGAGCGTGATCGTCAGCCCCTCCCGCTCGGCCCGCCAGCCGTCGCACGGGACGCCCGGCACGCGACCCAGGCCCTGCCACCCCGACGATGCGGCATTGCGCCGGAGTTGGTCCGAGAGCGCGCAGTCGGCGCGGTCGCCGTAGTGGAACTCCGCCTGAGCCGAACCGAAGTCGTCAGCGGCGAGGAAGACGCCGTACCGGTAGCCGGAGACGAACGACGAGCCGGTTCGCCCGGTCTCCGGGAGCAGCTCCGTCGCCACGCCCTGCGCGCGGTCGGGGCCGAGCGGCACGGTGCCGCGGCCGCCGTACCACGAGCCGACGGCCAGGCCGACCGTCCCGAGCAGCACCGCACCGAGCAGCAGCATCGCGACGTGCCGCAGTCGAGGTCCCGTCTGCCCATTCCCTGTCACAGTGCGGCAGCGTAGCTGTCGCGCCGGCAAGCGGCAGCCCTGTGACGTACGGCCCCTCGGGATCTTCCAGAGGGGTCACGATGATGCCCAGCCCCGCCCTGAGGACCGAGAAGGAGAAGCCGTGACCAGTGAGCCGAAGCCGGGCATCGCGCCCGAGGACCAGTCGCCCCGCTACGCCGGTGATCCCATCCTGTTGACGGTCGACGGGCACGACTTCCGGGTTCGGGTACGCACCGGGGAGCCCCGCACGTACGACTTCGACTGGCTCAGCGGGCCGCACGACTACGGCTTCGGCCTCTCCGGGGCCGCCGGCGCCCCGATGAGCCGGGCCGCGATGGAGGAGGCCATCCGCGGCTTCCTCGCCGGGATCGACCCCGCCACCGGCTACCTGGCGCAGTGACGGCAGCTGGCGGCAACCCTGCCGTCGGCCACCAGGCGCGCCGGGTCGCCGGCGTCACCCGGCCGGCGGTTTCGCCGCTGATCACGGCGGGTACCTCCGGCCCTCGATGAAACTGTCCACGCACTCCACGACACTGCGCCGCGCGGCCAAGAGCCTCTTCGGCTGGACGGCGCTGCGGCCCCACCAGTTGGCCGCCATGCGGGCGGTCATGAAGCGCCGCGACGCCCTGGTGGTGCTGCCCACCGGCGCCGGCAAGTCGGCGATCTACCAGATCCCGGCCAGCCTGATCCCCGGCCCGACCGTGGTGATCTCGCCGCTGCTCGCCCTGCAGCAGGACCAGATCGCGGCGCTCAACGAGCGGCAACGACCGGAGCTGCGCGCGGTGCGGATCAGCTCGGACGAGTCGGCCGCCCAGCAGGCGGAGGCGATCGCCGAGATCCGCGACGGGCGCGCGGAGTTCCTCTTCATCACCCCGGAGCAGCTCGCCAACCCCGACCGGATGGCCGAGGTGAAGTCGCTGAAGCCGGCGCTGGTGGCGATCGACGAGGCACACTGCATCTCCGCCTGGGGGCACGACTTCCGCCCCGACTACCTGGCGCTGGGCCACCTCATCGACGGCATCGGCCGGCCGCCGGTGGTGGCGCTGACCGCCACCGCCTCCCCGCCCGTACGCGACGACATCATCGCCCGGCTGCGGCTGACCGAGCCCGAGGTGGTGGTCTCCGGGCTGGATCGGCCGAACCTGTTCCTCGAGGTGGCGCACTGCCCGACGGAGGACTACCGGTGGCGGCGGCTGATCGCCCTGCTGCGCGACGACACCCGCCCCGGCATCATCTACGTGCCCACCCGGCGCTCCGCCGAGGAACTCGCGGCCCGGCTCACCGACGCCGGCTACCCGGCCCAGTACTACCACGGCGGGATGGCCGCCGGGGCCCGCGCCGAGCTGCACGAGGCGTTCCTCGCCGACCAGGTGCCGATCATGGTGGCCACCTCGGCCTTCGGCATGGGCATCGACAAGCCGAACATCGCCTGGGTGGTCCACATGGCGCTGCCGGACTCGCCGGACAGCTACTTCCAGGAGATCGGGCGGGCCGGCCGCGACGGCGCCCCGGCCCGGGTGCTGCTGCTGTGGCAGGCCGAGGACGTCGGGCTGCAACGCTTCTTCAGCGGCGGCCTGCCGGACGCCGACGAGCTGCGCGACCTCTCCGCGCTGCTGCGCAAGAAGGCGCGCAACAAGAAGGAGCTGCGCGAGGTCACGGGGCTGGGCCCGCGCAAGCTCGGCCAGTACCTCGCCCTGCTGGAGCAGGTGGGCGCGGCCGAGCCGAGGGCGAAGCAGCGCATCGGCGCCCCCCGCTACTCCCCCGCGCCCGTCGACGCCGCCGCGGCGGCCCTGGCGGAGGCCGAGCGGCAGCAGACCGTGACGCGGTCGCGCACCGACATGATGCGGGCCTTCGCCGAGACCACGGCCTGCCGGGGGCAGACGCTGCTGGCGTACTTCGGCGAGCAGATGACCCAGATCTGCGGGCACTGCGACAACTGCCACGCGGGCACCAGCACTCCCGACGACGGCGCCGTCGGCCCCTTCCCCGTGCACAGCCAGGTCCGGCACCCGGAGTGGGGGCACGGCCTGGTGCTGAGCTACGAGGAGGACCGGATGACGGTTCTGTTCGACGAGGTGGGGTACAAGACGCTGTCCGTCAGCGTGGTGTCCGAACAGGGCCTGCTGACCCTCGACTAGCCTGAGCCGGGCACCCCTGGCGGGGCCGTGGACGACGAGCGACACCAGTGCGGAAAGGGGTTTTGCCGTGATCGAGCAGCCGGCGTACACCGGATTCGGTTTCTCCGACGAGGAGTGGGGGCTGCTGGTCGGTCTGCCGCAGTCGGTGCTGACCGCGGCGAGCGCCGCCGAGTCCGACGGCACCCGACGAACGATGGCCGAGAACGCGGCCGGGCTGGAGACCATCGCCGCGGGCCGGGAGTCGGCCAGCCCCCTGGTCGCGGCCGTGGCCGGTGAGATCGTCTCGCGGGTGGGCGACCCGGAGGCCGGTGAGGAGATGCCGGTCATCGCGCCGTCCGACCCGCGCGCCTATCTGGAGGACGTGCTGGGCCGGGCCAGGGAGGCGGCGGTGCTGTTGGCCGCCCGCACCGACGAGGGCGAGGCCGGCGCCTACAAGCACTGGCTGGTGGACATCGCCGAGCAGGTGGTGGGCGCGGCGTCCAGCGGCGGCATCCTCGGCCTCGGCGGCGACGTCGTCAGCGACTCGGAGCGGCGCTTCCGCGACCGGCTCTCGCAGGTGCTCAACGACTGACGCGGATGACGACGACGGCGGTACCGGACCTCGTCCGGTGCCGCCGTCGCGTGTCCCGGCGGGTCGATCGTGACCGCGTGCCGACGACCAGACCGTGCTCGGGCGGTGGGCGCGGTGGGGCGCTGGCGGTCAGGCCACGCGGCGGCGGAACAGCGCGGCGGTCAGCGGCACCGACACGGCCAGGACGCCGAGGCACCAGGCCACCGCCAGGGCCGGTGCGGTGCCCGTCGGGGTGCCCAGCAGCAGGGCGCGCAGCGTCTCGATGACGGGCGTGACGGGCTGGTGGTCGGCGAAGCCGCGGATCCAGGCGGGCATCGTCTCCACCGGCACGAAGGCGCTGCTCGGATACGGCAGGAACATCGCCAGGAAGGTGAAGCCGCTGGCGGCCTCCGGGGTGCGGGCCAGCAGGCCGAACGCCGCGGAGAGCCAGGACACGGCGAGCAGGAAGAGCAGCAGCACCCCGAACGCGGCCAGCCAGCGCAGCGGATCCACGGCCGGTCGGAAACCGATGGCGACGGCGAGGGCCAGCACCAGCACGGTGGAGACCGTGTTGCGGGCGATGCTGGCGGCGACGTGCCCGCCGAGGATCGCGGTGGCGCTGACGTCCATCGTGCGGAACCGCTCCATGATCCCGTTGGTCAGGTCGGTGGTCACGCTGACGGCGGTGGTGGCCGCGCCGAAGCTGGCGCAGAGCAGCAGGACGCCGGGCACCACGTAGGTGACGTACCGGGTGCCGGTGTCGATCGCGCCGCCGAAGAGGTAAACGAAGAGCAGCATCAGCAGCACCGGCAGCAGCAGCGAGGTCAGCAGCGCGTCGACGTTGCGTCGGGACAGCCGTACGCAGCGCGCCACCATGACGAGGGCCTCGCCGGCACGGGTGGGCCGCAGGGTCAGCTCAGACACCGGCCGCCTCCCGCCGGGCGGTCACCGGGTCGCCGGTGAGGGTGAGGAAGACGTCGTCCAGGGTCGCCTCGCGGACGGTGAACCGGGCGAGCCCCCGCCGGTCGGGGTCGGCCTCGTCGAGCAGGTGGCGGATCTCCGGCGCGCCGCCCTCGGTGGCGACCGCCAGCTCCAGGCGGGCCGGGTCGCGGTGCGTGACCCGCCCGCCCAGGCGGTGCGCCGCCTCGGCGAAACTCCGCGCGTCGCACAGCGTCAGCTCCAGCCGGTGGGCGCCGAACCGGCGCTTGAGCTCGCCCGCGCTGCCCTCGGCGGCCAGCCGGCCCCCGTGCAGCACCGCGATCCGGTCGGCGAGGCGGTCGGCCTCCTCCAGGTACTGCGTGGTGAGCAGCACCGTCACCCCGGCGCCGGCCAGCTCGGCGACCACCTCCCACAGCCCTTGCCGGCTGCGCGGGTCGAGACCGGTCGTCGGCTCGTCGAGGAAGATCACGGACGGCTCGCCGACCAGGCTGGCCGCGAGATCGAGGCGGCGGCGCATCCCGCCGGAGTAGGTCACCACCCGTCGCCCGCCGGCGGCGACCAGGTCGAAGCGCTCCAGCAGGTCCGCGGCGCGGCGCCGGGCGGCGGTGGGGGGCAGCCCGGCCAGCCGGGCCATCATGTGCAGGTTCTCCGCGCCCGTCTGCTGGTCGTCGAGTGCCGCGTGCTGGCCGGCGAGGCTGATCACCCGCCGCACCCGGCTCCGGTCGCGGACCACGTCGTGGCCGCCCACCCGGGCCACGCCACCGTCGGGCGCGGTCAGCGTGGCCAGGATCCGGACGGTCGTGGTCTTGCCCGCCCCGTTGGGTCCGAGCAGGGCGTACACGCTGCCCCGGGCGACCCGCATGCTCAGGCCGTCGAGCACGGTCACCCCGCCGTAGCGCTTGCGCAGGTCGGCGGTCTGCACCGCTGCGGTGTCCGTCACCTCTCACCTCCATGCTCTGCGTACGTCATACGCTGTTCTGCGTGAACCATACGCAGAAGATAGGATGGTGGTCAACACGCGCACCGGGGGTGAGGATTGAGCGACGCCGACGTCGAGCTGCCGGAGGGCATCGAGCTCGCCTGGGGGCTGCGGGAACGGCCCGGCAAGGGTCCCCGGCGCAGCCTCACCATCCGGCGGGTGGTGGCCGCCGGCATCAGGGTGGCCGAGGCCGACGGGCTCGCGGCGGTGTCGATGAGCCGGGTCGCCGGCGAGCTGGGCGTGGCGACCATGTCGCTTTACCGCTACGTCTCCGCCAAGAGCGACCTGCTGGACCTCATGGCCGACGCCGCGTACGGGGACCCGCCCGCGCCACGCGGCCCGGACGAGGGCTGGCGGCCGGCGCTCGCCCGCTGGGCGCTGGCCAACGTGACGGCCATCCACCGCCACCCGTGGATCCGGCAGGTCCCGATCAGCGGCCCGCCGTTGGGGCCCAACCAGGTGCGCTGGATGGAGCAGGGACTGGCCGCCCTGCGTGGCACCGGCCTGCGCGGCATCGAACGGCTCTCGACGATCATGCTGCTCAGCGGGTACGCCCGGAACTGGGCCACGCTCACCGCCGACCTCGACGAGGCCGCGGCGCGCGAACAGATCGACCCCGACGACGCCGGGGCGCGCTACTGGCACCAGCTCGCCCTGCTGACCCGCGACGGCCCCTATCCGGCGATCCGGGAGCTGTTGGCGGAGAGCGCCGAGGGACGGCCGGACGAGGTGTTCGACACGGAGTGGCAGTTCGGCCTCGACCGGATCCTCGACGGCGTCGAGGCGCTGATCCGCGGCCGGTCGGCCACGAGCTGAGCCGGCGCTCCCCCGCCGCGCACCAGCCCTCGTCGGCCGGGGACGCCCCGGGCGGACGCAGCGCCCACGATGGACAATGGTCACCGGACCGGCGCGAGGACGGGGGAAGCGGATGCTGCCGCAGAGCACCGTCGACACCGAGCAGGTGCCGGCGCCCGAACGCTTCGACATGTGGCTCGACCTGGTGGCGCGCACGGCGTCGCCGCTGCGGATCCGCACGGAGCACGCGCACGACTTCACCGCCCGGGCCGAGATCGTCGAGCTCGGCCCGATCCAGGTCGTCAACTACCGGTACCCGTCGTTGGAGGGCGTCCGGACGCCCAGGCTGGCGCGCGAGTCGGCCCCGGAGATCTACACGCTGGCGCTCACCGTCAACGGCGACGGCGCGGCCAGCCAGGCCGGCCGCAGCGCCGTGCTGGGGCCGGAGGAGTTCATCTTCTACGACGGGTCGCGGCCGCACGGGGTGCGGCACCTCGGCGACGACGAGGGTCGCGAGCCGGCCCGCTCCGTCGTCGCGATCATCCCGCACGCCGCGCTGCCGCTGCCGCCGGACCGGCTGGCACCCCTGCTCGGCGGGCGGATGTCGGGCAGCGAGGGGATCGGGGCGCTGCTGGCCCAGTTCCTCCTGCAGATCTCCCGCCATCCCGAGCAGTACCATGCCGCCGACACCGGCCGCCTCGGCACCGTCGGGCTCGACCTGGTGTCCACCATGCTGGGTCGGCACCTGTTGGCCGAGGACTCGGTGCCGACCGGGGTGCGCCGACGCGCCCTCGTCACCCAGATGCGGGCGTACATCCAGCGGCACCTCGGGGACGCGACGCTGAGCCCGCAGGTCGTGGCGGACGCGCACCACGTGTCGCTGCGCACCCTGCACCGGCTCTTCGAGGCCGAGGAGGTGACGGTCGCGTCGTACATCCGCGAGCTGCGGCTGGCGCGGTGCCGGCACGACCTCACCGACCCGGGCCTGTGCCGCCACCCGATCCAGGCGATCGGGGCCCGCTGGGGCTTTCCCGACAAGGCGCACTTCAGCCGGGTGTTCCGCAAGGCGCACGGCGTCGGGCCGCAGGCGTGGCGGGTCGCCGGCCTGGCGGAGGAAGCGGCACGGGAAGTCAACCCGGCGGCGTCGACGGTCAACCCGACCGGGGCAGACTGAGCGCACAGGTGGCCGATCCTCTCCCGCCGCGGCGCGGTCGGGATCGGAGCACCAACGGGGGCCGTGGCGAGGCGCCCGCCGTCACGGGGGCGGCGGGCGGCCGCCCGGTGACCGCCCGCGCCCGGTCGCCCGGGGTCGCCTCAGGCGTCCTCGAGCAGCTCGAGCACGATCCGCTCGGCCTTCTCGCGTGGCGTCGCGGGGTCGACCGGGGCGACCACGCCGTCGTGGAAGAGGTCGACCACCCGCGGGTCGACGTAGGACGTGCGGGCGACGGTCGGGGTGTTGCCGAGCAGCTCCGCGACGTCGCGCATCACCGCCGCGACCGCCCTCTTGCGCGCGGTTACCGAGCGCGGCGAGCCCGCCGTCGCCAGTTCGGTCGCCGCCAGCACCGTGGCGTGCCAGGTCCGGAAGTCCTTCGCCGTCATCTCCCCACCGCTGGCGTCGCGCAGGTAGTCGTTGACCTCGTCGCTGCGTACGTCGCGCCAGTCCCCGCCGTCGCGGTAGCCGAACAGCCGGTCGGCCGAGCGCCGGCGGCGGCGCAGGTTGACCAGCACCCGGCACAGCTCCGGGTCCTCGATGCGGCGCACCTGCTCGATGCCGCCCTTCGCGGGGAACTCGAACACCACGCAGCCGCCCCGGGACCGGGCGTGCTCCGGGCGCAGGGTCGACACGCCGAACGTGGGATCGTCGCCGACCGCGTACTGGTCGCTGCCGACCCGGAACGTCCCCATGTCCAGCAGCCGGGTCACCGTCGCCAGCACCCGGTCGCGGTGCAGCCCCCGGCCGGCCAGGTCCCGCCCGACCCGCTCGCGCAGCACCGGCAGCCGCCGGGCCACCTCCAACACGTGGTCGAACTTCGCCTCGTCGCGCTTCTCGCGCCACTTCGGGTGGTAGAGGTACTGCTTGCGCCCCGCCGCGTCGATGCCGGTGGCCTGGATGTGCCCGTTCGGATACGGGCAGATCCACACGTCGCGCCAGGCCGGCGGGATCACCAGCTCGCGCAGCCGGCCGAGCTGGTCCGGGTCGCGGACCGGCCGCCCGGACGGATCGAGGAAGAGCCAGCCCCGACCGCGCCGGCGTCGCCCGTACCCCGGCCTGCCCGGATCGCTACGTCGCAGCCGCACCGGAGACCCGCACCGTCCGTTCCACGTCGTCCACGGCGGCCATCACCTCGTCGACCCCGACGGCCGCCAACGTCGGATGGCTTCCTACCCCGTCCCACCTGGGCCAATCCTGCTCACCGCGCCACAGTGCCCGGTGCTCCGAGCGGCCCGGCGGCGGCCCCCACAGCGCCGGGGAGACCGGCCCGAAGAGCACCACCGACGGGGTGCGGTAGCCGGTCGCCAGGTGCGCCACGCCCGTGTCCCCGCTGACCACCAACCGGGCGTACGCCACCAGCGCGGCCAGCCGACCCAGGTCCGTGCGGCCGGCGAGCACCGCGTCGGGCGGCAGCCCCGCGTCGGCCGCGATCCGTCGCGCCGTCGCCCGCTCGTCGCGGCTGCCGGTCAGCACCACCCGGTGACCCCGGGCGGCCAGTTCCCGGGCCAGCGCGGCGAACCGTCCGGGCGGCCACCGCTTCGCGGGGACCTTGGCGCCCGGGTGCAGCACGGTCGCGCCCGTCGGGACGCCGCCGGGGGCCGGACGCCGCAGGTCCAGGTCGGTGCGGTCGGCGGAGATGCCGTACCAGTCGAGCAGCCGGCACCAGCGGTCGACCTCGTGTTCGTCGGCGCGCCAGCTCGGGCCGTCGTGGTGACCGGCCTCGGGGTTGGCGTAGGCGAGCAGCCGGCCGGGGCGGGTGCCGGCGAGCAGCCGGTGGGACTCGGGGCCCCGGCCGTGCAGGTTGACGGCGGCGTGCGGCGCCGGCGGGGTGGGCGCGGGGCTGCCGAGCCCGTCCGTGGGCACCAGCCGGTCCACGCCGCCGACCAGGTCGAGCAGCGGCGCCAGCCAGCCGGGCGCCGCGAGCACGAGTTCCCGGTCCGGGTAAGCGGCGCGCAGGGCGCGCAGGGCCGGGGTGGCGGTGACGAGGTCGCCGACGCCGAGGGCGCGCAGGGCGAGGATCACGGGTAGGAGGTCTCCTGGTCGGCGCAGACCACCATCTCGCGTACGGCGCAGCCGGCGGGTTGGGCCAGCGCGAACATCACGGCGGCGGCGGTGTCGGCGGGATCGTTCAGAACGGCGTCGGGACCGGGCTTGTACGCGGCGTCGCGCTCGTCGAAGAACGCCGTACGCATGCCGCCCGGGACGAGCAGCGTCACGCCGACCCTGCCGGCCAGCTCGGCGGCGAGGGCCCGGGTGAAGCCGACGACCCCGAACTTCGCGGCGCAGTACGCGGTCGCGTCGGCGACGGCCTTCACCCCGAGCGTGGAGGCGACGGTGACGATGCTTCCCCGGGACGTCTCCAGGAAGGGCAGGGCGGCCCGCACCACGGCTGCGGTGGCGAGCAGGTCCACCGCCACGATCCGGTCCCAGGTCTCGCCGGGCACGTCCGCCAGCTTCCCCGGCACGTCCATCCCCGCCGCGGTGACCACCGCGTCCAGCCCGCCCGAGCGCTCGGCGAGCTGCCGGGTGGCGGCCTCGGCGGCACGGGTGTCGGCCAGGTCGCACTCCACCCACGGCACCCCGTCGGCGGGCGCCTGCCGGTCCAGCACCAGCGGCCGCCCGCCGGCCCGGGCCACGGCCGCGACCACGGCGGCGCCCAGGCCGCTCGATCCGCCGGTGACCAGCACGGTGCGCCCCGCGCCGGGCGTCGCGCCGTTCACCGGGTGCCCTCCGCCGTGCCCGGTCGGCCCACGGCGGGCCGGGCGACCCGCGCCCGGCTCCGTCCGCGCTCGCCGGCCGGTGCGCCGCCGGGGGCGGGACCGGGCGGCGGTGCGCAGGCGGGCGGCACGGTGTCGGTGAGCGGCGGAGCGACGGTGCCGGTCGAGCGGGCGGCGGCGATCAGCCCGGTGGTGGAGCGGCCGTCCAGGTACGGCACCACCACGGCGTTGCCGCCCCACCGGCGCAGGACGTCCGCCTCCGGCAGGGCCGGCTCGCCACCGTCACCGGCGTAGTCGCCGCCCTTGACCCAGACGTCGGGCCGCAGCCACGACAGGGCCGCGTGCGGGGTGGGCTCGTCGAAGATCATGACCGCGTCGACGCAGCTCAGCGCCGCGAGCAGGCGGGCCCGGTCGCCCTGCGGGATCACCGGCCGGTCCGGGCCCTTCAGCCCCGCCACGCTCGTGTCGGAGTTGAGGCAGACCACCAGGCAGTCGCCGAGCTGGCGGGCGGCCTGCAACGTCGCCACGTGCCCGGCGTGCAGCAGGTCGAAGCAGCCGCCGGTGGCCACCACCGTGCCGCCGGCCGTGCGTACCGTCGACACCACGCCGGCGGCCGCGGCCACGCCGACGCGCTCGCCGCCGGGGCTGCAGACCGCCGGGGGCAGCGGACGCACCGACCGCGGCAGTGCCGTGGCCACTCCCCCGCCGGCCACGTACGCCGACGCCTCGGCCACCGCCTCCTGCACCGCCTCGGAGACCAGCGCCCCCCGCGCCAGGGCGAGGCTGGCGGTGGCCGCGAACCGGTCACCGGCGCCGCAGGTGTCGCCCTCGGCGGTGGCCGGGGCGGGCACCACCATCGGCGTCGCCCCGGCGTGGCAGAGCAGCGCGCCGTCCCCGCCCAGGGTCACCGCGACCGCGCCGGCGCGCCAGCGCTGGCGCAGTCCCTGCGCACCCCGCGACGCCGTCGCCAGCCGGGTCGCGCCCGGCGCGACCGTCACCAGCTCCCGCACCTCGGACTCGTTGGGGGTCACCAGGTGCACCCCCGCGACGGCCGCCGGCCCCCGGGGGTGCGGATCCCAGACCACCGGCGCCCGGGTGGCGGCCAGGGCCGCCCGCAGCGCGGGCTGCCGGGTGACGCCCCGCCCGTAGTCGCTGACCAGCACGACGGAGGCGCGGTCGATCACGCGCAGCACCGCCTCCGAGGGCTCGCCCGGCGCGCCGTCCGCGCCGCCCCGGTCGTGGCGCAGCAGCACCCGGCCCCGGGCGCGCAACCGGACCTTCTCCGGCGTACCGCCGCGCAGCCCGAGGGGATAGACCTGCACGCCCGCGTCGGTGAGCAACGAGCTGAGCCGGGCACCGCCCGCGTCGTCCGCCAACGCGGTGACCAGCACCACGTCGGCGCCCTGCGCGGCGGCGAAGACCGCGGCCAGCCCCGCGCCGCCGGGCCGGTCCACGTGCGCCGTCTCGTCGAGCACCGGCACCGGCGAGTCCGGGCAGAGCCGGTTCACCACCCCCTCGACGTCCCGGTCGAGCAGGGTGTCACCGACCACCACGACGGGTCCCCTCACGCTTCCCTCCTCATGATGTCCCGGGCCTGCCGACCCGCACCGTCGTCGAGCACCACCTCGACCCCGGTCCGTACCGGCGCGGCGGGCGCCACCGGCAGCGCCCGCTCGACGTACTCGCAGAGGAGGTGGCTGGCCACGAGATGCAGCTCCTGGACGACCTGGCTGTCGGGTGAGCCGACGGCGAGGGCGTCGTGGCACAGCTCCGCCAGGGGGTTGGGGGCGGGACCGGTCAGCGCCCAGCAGGTGAGCCCGCCGTCGCGCCCGGCGCGGGCCGCGGCGAGCAGGTTGGCGCTGGTGCCGCTGGTCGACAGCAGCAGCAGGACGTCGCCGTCGCGGCCGTGGGCGCGGACCTGACGGGCGAAGACCTCGTCGTAGCCGTAGTCGTTGCCGATCGCGGTCATCGCGGAGGTCTCCGCGTGCAGCGCGATGGCGGACAGGGGCTGGCGGTCGTCACGCAGCTTGCCGACGAGCTCGGCGGTGAGGTGCTGGGCCTCGGCGGCACTACCACCGTTGCCGGCCACCAGCAGCCGGCCGCCCCCGACCAGCCGGCGCGCGAGGGCCTCGCCCCACCGGGCCAGCAGCGTCTCGTGCCGCCGGAAGGGCACCAGCGCCGCCGCCAGGTTCGTCAGGTGCGCGTCCAGGGGCGTGGCCGCCGTCATCAGGCCACCACCCCGGTCGGCCGACGGACGGCCGCCACGTCGCCGTAGACCTCCACCAGCCGCTCCGCCGTGGCCGCCCAGGAGTACCGCCGCCGGGCCCGTTCCCGCGCCGCCGCGGCGTACGCGAAGCGGCGGATCCGGTCGTCGAGCAGCCCCTGGATCGCGGCACCCAGCGCACGCGGGTCGCGGG
Source organism: Micromonospora sp. CPCC 205546 (assembly GCF_036902715.1). NCBI lineage: Bacteria > Bacillati > Actinomycetota > Actinomycetes > Micromonosporales > Micromonosporaceae > Micromonospora > Micromonospora sp. CPCC 205546. The sequence continues at coordinate 37,347 of NZ_JBAKHL010000040.1, read as the reverse complement.
CGGGCACCAGATCGCCGGTGACGCCCTCGACCACGGTGTCCTTGATCCCGCCGACGGCGGTGCCCACCACGGGCACGCCGCAGGCCATCGCCTCCAGCGGGGTGAGTCCGAACGGCTCGTACCAGGGGGCGGCCACCAGGACGTCCGCCGAGCGGTACCAGCGGCCCATCTCCTCGCGGGGCACCGCCCCGAGCAGTCGTACCCGGTCGGCCACCCCGCAGGTGACCGCGAGGGCGCGCAGCCGGCGCGCGTACGGGTCGGTCTCCAGCAGGCCGGCGGGCGGCCCGCCGACCACCACGCACTCGGCCCCGGGCACGTACGCCATGGCCCGAACGACGGTCTGGAAGCCCTTGCGCTCGACCAGCCGGCCGACGGTCAGGATCCGCGGCCGGCCCTCCTCGCGCTCGGCGCTCGGCCCCAGCGGGGCGAAGGTGCGCAGGTTCACGCCGGACGGCACGACCGTGATCCGGGACCGGGGCACCCCCATCCGGACCAGCTCGCCGACCTCGTCGCGGCACTGGGCGACGACCCGGTCGACGGCCCGGCCCAGCTCCCGTTCGTAGCCGATCCGGCGGGCCGGGCTGGTGTCCTGCACGCCCTGGTGCCGACGCTTGACCACCCCCAGGGCGTGGTACGTCTGCACCACCGGCACCCCGGTCTGCCGGCTGGCGGCCAGCGCGGCGAGTCCGCTCATCCAGAAGTGCGCGTGGATCACCTCGGGCAGCCAGTCGCCGCCCCGCCACCGGTCGACCAGCCAGCGGCTGAACTCCTTCATGTGCGGCAGCAGGGCGTCCTTGGCGACCGGCTCGGCCGGCCCCGCCGGTACGTGCACCACGTCGTAGCCGTCCGGGCTGCGTACCGTGACCGGCAGGTCCACCGCGTCGCGGCGGGTGTAGACCCGCACGTCGTGTCCGGCGGCCGCGAGGGCGGCGGAGAGCTCGGCGACATGCGTGTTCTGGCCGCCGGCGTCCTCGCCGCCCAGGACGGCGAGCGGGCTGGCGTGCTCCGAGATCATCGCGATGCGCATACTTCCTCCTCCAGCAGCCGGTCCCAGTCGGCGAGGAAACGGTCGAGGCCGTAGCGGTCCCGGGCGGCGACGCGGGCGCGCTCCCCCGCCCGACGGGCCTGCGCCGGTTCGTCGACGAACCGGCGGGCGGCGTCGAGCAGGGTGTCGAGCCGGGTGGACAGCGCTCCCGCGCCGGGCGGCACCGCCATCGCCGCCTCGGTGGCGGCGAGCGCGACGACCGGCATCCCGATGGCCATCGCCTCGATCAGGCTCAGCCCGAGGGAGGTCCACCGGCACAGGTGCAGGTACGCCCGCCGCCGCCCCAACTCGGCGTGCATCCGGTGCTGGGGGAGGTCGTCGTGGCTGGTGATCCGGTCGGCCGGCAGCCCCAGGTGCTCGGCCAGCCCGGCCACCTTCATGCCGAAGACGTCCAGCGGGGCGATCTCGGCGAAGCGGGGCAGCAGGTCGGTGCCGGTGACCCGCCAGCGGCGTACCGGCTCGTTGACCACCACCGCGAGCCGGTCGAGTTCGCCCGTGTACTCGGCGGCCGGGGCGACGATGCCGTGGTCGACCACGGTGGTGCGGGTGGCGCCGGTGTCCCAGAACAGCTCGTTGAAGCCGGTCACGTGGGCGATCAGCAGGTCGTCGCGGTCGGCCATGGGATGGCGGCTGTCGGGGACGTGCCCGTCCTTGGGGGTGTTGTGCTCGACGTAGACGGCGGGCACGTCGCGGCCGGGCCGCCGGCCGAGCCACCGCTCGGCGAGGTCGATCTCCTCGGGGCGCTGCAGGACCACCAGGTCGACGTCGGCCGTGCGCAACTGCTCGGGGGTCACCTCGACGGCCGCGTCGGGCCACGGGTAGGTGCGGGCGCGCCCGAGGCCGTAGGGGCCCCGGTCCGGGGTGACGGGCACCAGGTACCGGTGCTTGCCGTGCACGAACGACGTGGTCCACGAGCCGTGCACGTGCCAGAGCAGCAGGTTCATCCGCCGCTCCCGCCGGTGCCGGCCCGCGCGGGCACGCCGCTTCCCCGGCCGCCCGGCGGCGCGGGCCGCACCGGTGGGGCCGCCGGTGGCGTGACCCCGAGCAACCGCAGCGCGTCGAGGACCTGACCGGGTTCGACGCCGCCGAGGCAGGGGTGCCCGGGCACCGGGCAGCGTGCCGCCCGGGTGTCCCGGCAGGGAGCCTCCGGGTCGCCCAGCCGCACGGTGGGCACCCGCCACGGCCCCCACTGCCCGAACGGGACCGTGGGGGCGAACAGGCTGACCACCGGCACCCCGTGGGCGGCGGCGAGGTGGGCGGGGCCGGTGTTGCCGACCACGACCGCGCCGGCGCCGGCGACCGTCGCGGCCAGCGCGGCGAGGGACGTACGCCCGCCCAGGTCGACGGCGTGCGCGCCGGCCACCCGCGCGGTCAGCTCCCGCTCGTCGGGGCCGCCGGTGACCACCACCCGGTGGCCGGCGGCGGTCAGCGCCCGGGCGATGCGCGCGGCCAGCTCCGGTGGGCAGCCGCGGGCCTGCGCCGCCGAGCCGGGGTGCAGCACCACGTAGCCCGGTGCGCCGGCCTCGGGCGGGGCCGCCGGCACCGGGCGCAGTCGCAGGGCGGGCCCGTCGTGCTCGGCGAGGGCGAAGCCGGCGGCGGCGGCGAGCGAGAGCGCGCGTTCCGGTTCGGGTACGCCGGGCGGCACGCGGTGGCGCACGTCGAGCAGGCTGCCGGGGTAGTCGTCACTGATGGCACTGACCCGCCGGACGCCGGCCAGGCGCAGCAGCAGGGCCAGGGGCAGCGGCGACTGGTGGAAGCTCGTGAAGACGACCGCCTCGGCGGCGCCCACGGCGGCGAGGCGGTCGGCGAGCCGACGCATGTCGGCGGGGTCGACCGGGTCGGGCGCGGGATCGATCCAGGGCAACCGGTGTTCCACGATCTCGTCGACACCCGGCAGGAGTTCCGCCGCGGCGCGCCCCCGGGGACCGCAGAGCAGCACCACCCGCTCGGCGGCGGCGGCGACGGCGCGGATGCCCGGTCCGGTGACCAGGACGTCCCCCGCCGAGTCGGCGCGTACCACCAGCACCGTTCCCACCCGCCGCCCGGGACGGGCGCGGGCGTACCCGTAGGTGTGTGGGTCGACCGCCGCCCGGCGGCGCAGGATCTCGGCCACCGCCGCCGACAGATCGGGGGCGACCTGCGGCGCGGCGGCCACCTCCTGCGCGCGGGTGACCGGCGTCGGCACCAGGATCGCGGCGGCTCCCGCGGCCGACGCGGCGGTCATGTCCCGCCCGATGTCCCCCACCAGCACGCACCGGGCCGGCACGGTGCCCAGCTCCCGCGCCGCCGCGCGCACCAGCCCCGGGGCCGGCTTGCGGCACCCGCACGCGTCGCCGTCGTCGTGCGGGCACACCAGCCACGCGTCGAACGGCCCCAGCAGCCGCTCGACCCGCTCGTGCACCGCCCGCAGCTGCGCCTCGGTGAACAGTCCCCGGGCCAGGCCGGACTGGTTCGTCACCACCGCCAACCGCAGGCCCGCCGCCCGCAGCCGGTCCAGGGCGTCCCGTGCCCCCGGCATCGGCCGCACCTTGTCGGGATCGCCGTTGTACGGCACGTCCTCGATCAGCGTGCCGTCGCGGTCCAGCAGCACGGCGTCGAACAGGACGGGGCCGGACGCGGCCTCGTCAGCGCCGGCAAAAACCCGGGCTGACCTGCGCTGATCCGGCTCCACCTGGTCCTGTCGCACAGCCGGCGGGTTCCCGGCGCCCCGGGGAGTAAACGTCGTCTTGAACGCCCCGCCACGGCGTGCGCCGACGGCGCCGACACGCCGTCCGAGCTGCCGTTACCCGTCGCCCGGGAGAAGCTAACCCGCCGGCACCGTTAGCCCCCGCGGTGCTCGGGGTATGGGAGCGCTGTGGCGATTGTGGAGAAAGTGATCGAGGCCTCCCCGGAGCAGGTCTGGGCGGTCCTGGCGGACGGGTGGACGTACAGCGACTGGGTCGTGGGCACGGTGCACGTACGCGACGTGGACGACGCCTGGCCCCGGGTGGGCAGCCAACTGCACCACAAGGCAGGCCCGTGGCCGTTCTCCCTGCACGACTCCTCGACGGTGCTGACCTGTGAGCCGCCACGCCGGTTGGTCATCCGCGCCGGCCTCTGGCCCGCCGGGGAGGCCCTCGTGGTGTTCACCCTCGAGGCGGTCGGCACGGACGCGACCCGGGTACGCCTGGGCGAGGACTTCGCCGCCGGCCCGCTGCGTTGGGTGCGCAACAAGGTCAACGACCTGGTGCTGCACCAGCGCAACAAGGAGACCCTGACCCGGCTGGCCGACATCGCGATGCGCCAGAAGGGGGACGGATGACGCAGACCGTGGTCGTCACCGGGGCGAGCGCCGGCGTGGGACGGGCGGTCGCCCGCCGCTACGCCGAGCGGGGCGCACGGCTCGCGCTGCTCGCCCGGGGCGAGGCCGGGCTGGCCGCCGCCGAGCGGGACTGCCGGGAGCTGGGTGCCTCGGACGTACGCACGTACCGGGTGGACGTGGCCGACGCCGCTGCGGTGCAGCAGGCCGCCGACGACGTGGTGCACCGCTTCGGCGGCATCGACGTCTGGGTGAACAACGCGATGGTCTCCGTCTTCGCGCCGGCGTGGGAGATCCCGGCCGCCGAGTTCCGACGCGTCACCGAGGTCAACTACCTCGGCACCGTGCACGGCACCCTCGCCGCGCTGCGGCACATGCGGGCCCGGAAGCGGGGGGCGATCGTGCAGGTCGGCTCCGCCCTGGCCTACCGCGGGATCCCGCTGCAGTCGGCGTACTGCGCCAGCAAGCACGCCATCCAGGGCTTCAACGACTCGCTGCGGGCGGAGCTGCTGCACGACTGCCCCGGCGTGAAGCTGTCGATGGTGCAGCTGCCGGCGATCAACACCCCGCAGTTCTCCTGGGTACGCACCCGGTTGCCCCGGCACCCCCAGCCGGTGCCGCCGATCTTCGCGCCCGAGGTTGCGGCGAAGGCGATCATCTGGGCGGCCGACCACGGGCCGCGGGAGCTGAACGTGGGCGGACCGACCTGGCGGGCCCGGCTCGGCGACGTCCTCGCGCCCGGCCTGCTCGACCGGAAGCTGGCCCGCGACGGCTACGACAGCCAGCAGACCGAGACCCCGATCGATCCGGCCGCCTGGCGGGACAACCTCGACCGGCCGGGGGACGACGAACGGGACCGGGGCGCGGAGGGCGTCTTCACCGACCGGGCCCGCGGTCGCTCGGCCGCCCTGTGGATCGGTACGCACAAGCCGGCCGTCTCCGGCGTCGCCCTGGCCGGGCTGACGGTGGTCCTCACCGCGCTGGCCCGTCGCCTCCGCTGACTGCCGTCCGTCCTCGTCGTGGCGCGAGGACGGGCCGGTAGGGGTGGCCTTTTCGACCCGGATGTGGCAACTGGCTACGCTCTCGGGGAGCCCTGTCCGCCGACCGAGGATGTCCGACATGATCGAACCCGTGCAGTTGCCCGTGCCGTGGCGGGACGCACGTCTGACCGTCGTCGTGCCCACCTACAACGAGGCGGGCAACCTCCCGGTGCTGGTCGAGCGGCTGCTGGCCCTGCCGCTGCCGGGCCTGAAGATCCTGGTCGCCGACGACAACTCGCCGGACGGCACGGGTGAGGTGGCGGACAAGCTGGCCGTCGAGCACCCCGACCGCGTCGAGGTCGTGCACCGGGCCGGCAAGGAGGGCCTGGGCCGGGCGTACGTGGACGGCATCGGGCGTGCCCTCGACGGCGGCGCCGAGTACGTGGCGCAGATGGACGCCGACCTGTCGCACCCGCCGGAGGCGCTGCCGGGCATGCTCGGCGCGCTGCTCTCCACCCAGGCCGGTGTGGTGATCGGCTCCCGGTACGTGCCGGGCGGCGAACTGGACGAGAACTGGCCGCTCTACCGGCGTGCGCTCAGCGGTTGGGCCAACCTCTACGTGCACACGCTGCTGCGGGTCCGGATCCGCGACCTCACCGCCGGCTTCAAGATCTGGCGGGCGGACGCGCTGCGCGACATCGGCCTGGAGCGGGTGCAGTCCAACGGCTACAGCTTCCAGGTGGAGATGCACTACCTGGCCACGAAGCTGGGGCACACCATCCTGGAGGTGCCGATCCGCTTCGAGGAGCGGCGCGACGGCGCGTCCAAGATGACCACCGCGACCAAGATCGAGAGCGCGCTGATGCCGTTCAAGCTGCGCAGCAAGCACCGCAACATCGAACGCTGAACCAGGCCCGCCCCGGGTCCCGCCTGGCGCTGCCCTCCCGCCCCGCCCGGCCCTGCTTCGATCGCCCCGTCGCCTCGCCCTGTCTTCTCGTCCGCCCCCGCCGGCCCCACGCGCCGCCTCGACTTCCGGGCCGTACCCCTGGCTGCGCCTCGTTCGCCTCGGCGGGCCGGCGGGCGGTCGACGGCGGCGCCGGGCGGACCCGGCAGGGGCCGCGGCAGGCACGGCGGCCGGTGGGGCCGGGCGGTCGGCGATGCCTCGGGGCGCCATCCGGCCGGACCGCCCGGCCACCGCACCAACGGCTACCGAGTGTGACATCACCCTGAGTCACCTCTGACTCAAGCACCGAACTGGCACCGCCCGCCCTTTGCTCTGCAGCCATACACGCACCAGCCCACCTACCTGCGGTTTTTCGAACGGCGGCGGGATCGCATGGCCAACCGTCGACCACGCCGAGCGACCGTTGCGTATGTGGCTGCAGAGCAAAGGGCGAGACAGAGGCTTCCGTCGCGCCCGAGGCTCATCACCCTGCGCAACAGTTGTGCCCACGACAAGCGGCCGGCGGGACGGCGTCACCGCCTGTCCGCCGCAGGCGGCAGCGCGCCGGCGCACCAGCCGGTGGCGCGCTCGCAGCGGACGAGGATCGGCCGGGCGAGGATCCGGCCCGCCCCGGCGGTCAGCGGTAGACGGCGCGGTGCGCGGCGTCGATGCCGGCCGCGTACAGCGGGCCGGTGAGGGCACGGTCACGGGCCAGGGCGGCGCGGGCGGCGTTCGCGCCGGGGGCGCCGTGCACGCCGCCGCCCGGGTGCGCCGACGCGCTGGCCAGGAAGAGCCGGTCCACCGGGGTGTCCGCGCGGCCCAGGCCGGGGATCGGGCGCAGGAACAGCTGCTGGTACGCGGCCGCCGTGCCGCCGCCGAGCGCGCCGCCGACCAGGCTCGGGTCGCCCGCCTCCAGGTCGGCCGGCCCGGCCACGTGCCGCCCGACGACCAGGCTGCGGAAGCCCGGCGCGGCCTCCTCCAGCACCTGCTCCATCCGCTCGACGTGCGCGGCGATCTCCTCGGCCCGCCACTGCCGCCGGAACGGCAGATGGGTGTACGACCAGAGCGACTCCGTGCCCGGCGGCGAGTGGCTCGGATCGGCCACCGACATCTGACCCAGCAGCAGGAACGGGTCGCGCGGGATCTCCCTACGGGCCAGCGCCGCGGAGTAGCTGGTGAGTCCGTCCAGGTCCGCGCCCAGGTGCACCGTACCGGCGGTCGCGACCGAGCGGTTGGTCCACGGCACGGGGGCCGACAGCGCCCAGTCCACCTTGAGCGTCGAGCCGTCCCAACGGAAGTGGGCCAGGTCCTCGACCAGCCGGGGCGGCAGCGCCGCCGCGCCGACCAGGTCCAGGTAGAGGGCGGGCGCGGGGACGTCGGCGAGCACCGCGCGGCGGGCCCGCCAGAGGGAGCCGCCGACGGTACGCACGCCCATCGCCCGGCCGCGCGCCGTCAGCACCCGGTCGACGTGTGCGCCGTAGAGGATCCGGCCGCCGCGCTCGGTCAGCCGGGCCACCAGCGCGTCGGTGATCTTCTGTGCGCCGCCGTCGGGCACCGGCCAGCCGACCTGCTGACCTAGCATGGCGAGCAGCCAGCCGTACACGCCCGAACCGGCCTCCTCGGGCGACAGGTCGGTGTGCAGGGCGCAGCCGGCCAGCAACGCCGGGCCCCCCTCGCCCTCGAAGAGCTCGTCGCCGAGCTTGCGCACCGGCACCACCAGCCGCCGGGCCAGGCGGAGCGCCCCCGACACCCGCAGCCGGCGCAGCAGGGTCAGGCCCCCGCGCACCGGCGGGAACGGCGTGGTGATGGCCTCCAGCATCGGCTCGGCCACCTGGCGCCAGTCGTCGTACGCGTGCAGCCAGCGCTTGCCGTCGCCCGGCGCGAACGCCTCCAGCGAGGCCGCGGTGGCCTCCGGGTCGCGGTTGAGCACCGCCGCCCGCCCGTCGGGCAGCAGGTGGGCCAGCACGTCCGGGGAGTGCCGCCAGCGCAGCCCGTACCGGTTGAGCCCCAGCCCGCGCAGCACGGGCGAGGCGTAGCCGAGGGGGTAGAAGGAGCTGTAGAGGTCGCTCAGGTAGCCGGGGGCGGTCACCTCGGCGGAGCGCACGGCACCACCGGGGGCGGCCGTGGCCTCCAGCACCAGGACGTCCCAGCCTGCGTCGGCCAGCAGGTTGGCGGCGACCAGGCCGTTGTGGCCGGCTCCGACGACGACGGCGTCCGCGCTCTCCGCGCCGGGGGAACTCATCCGATCCGCCTACCCGGCCAGCAACCGGGCGAAACGCGTTTGCCGCGCCGGGGCCGGGGCATGCACTGCCATGTACACGGTTGCGCAGCTCATAGGCGGAGTGTGGGGCGCGGGCGGCGAGGGTGGTGAGCTGGTCGTACACGATCCGGCCGACGGCTCCCCGGTCAGCTCGGCGCCGGTGGCGACGGCCGACGAGGTCGGCAAGGCGGTGGAGGCGACGCGCGGCGCCGCCGCGGAGTGGGCGGCGACCGCCCCCGCCGAACGGGCGGCGGCCCTGCACCGGGCGGCGGACGCCGTGGCGGCGGCGGCCGACGACCTGGCCCGGGCGACGACGGCCGAGATGGGCAAGCCCCTGTCGGACGCCCGCGGCGGTGTGCAGGCGGGCATCGGCACCCTGCGGCAGTACGCGGAGCTGGCCCCCGTGCGCGGCGGGCGGAGCCTGCACGGCGGCGCCCACGCCCTCGACTTCATGACGCCGCAGCCGCGCGGGGTGGTCGCCGCGATCACCCCGTGGAACGACCCGGTGGCGGTCTCCTGCGGGCTGCTGGGCGCGGCCCTGGTCACCGGCAACGTGGTGCTGCACAAGCCGAGCGAGCGCGCCCCGGCGACCGGCTGGCTGCTGGCGAGGGCGCTGGACTCCGCGCTGCCGCCCGGGGTGCTGTCGCTGCTGACGGGAGGCCCGGAGGTCGGCGCGGCGCTGGCCGCGCAGGAGGTGGACGTCGTCGCCCACGTCGGCTCCACCGCCACCGGGCGGGCCATCGCGGCCGCGGCGGCCCGGACCGGGGCCAAGGTGCTGCTGGAGAACGGCGGCAGCGACCCGCTCGTCGTGGACGGCGACGTCGACCCGGTGTGGGCGGCCGGGCAGGCGGCCCTCGGCGCGTTCGCCAACGCGGGGCAGATCTGCGTCGCGGTGGAGCGGATCTACGTGCACCGCGACGTCGCGGAGGACTTCACGCAGGCGCTGGTGGAGCGGGCCACGCAGCTGCGGACGGGCCCGGGCGGCGACCCGCGCACCGAGCTGGGGCCGCTGGTGGACCGGCGGCACCGCGACCACGTGCACGGGCAGGTGACCGCGGCGGTGGCGCAGGGCGCGCGGATCCGCGCCGGGGGCACGCTGCCCGACGGGCCGGGGGCGTTCTATCCGGCGACCGTGCTGAGCGACTGCCGCCACGACATGACGGTGGTCCGCGAGGAGACGTTCGGTCCGGTCGCCGCGATCGTCGTCGTCGACTCGTTCTCCGAGGCGCTGCGGTGCGCCGCCGACTCCCCGTACGGGCTGGCCGCGACGGTGCTGACCGGCTCGATGAGCCACGCCCAGCGCGCCTGGCGGGAGCTGCCGGTGGGCACCGTGAAGGTCAACGCGGTGTTCGGCGGGGCCCCGGGCGGCGCCGCGCACCCGCGCCGGGCCAGCGGGCACGGCTTCGGCTACGGGCCGGAACTGCTGGACGAGTTCACCGCGACGAAGGCGGTGCACATCGAGGCGCCCGGCGGCGGCCACTGGTGAGACACGCGCAGAGGCTGTCCGGGCCGGACAGCCTCTGCGTACGCGTACCCGATGGGCGGCGGCCTCAGCGGCCGCGGGCCTTGGCGGTCTGGCGGTTGTTCGCCTTCTCGATCGCCTTGACCAGTTCCGGCTTCGTCATCGTCGACCGACCGGGCACGTCCAGCTTGCGGGCCACCTTCATCAGGTGGTCCTTGGTGGCGTTGGCGTCCACCCCGCCGGCCGTAGACGCCCTACGCTCCGGTCCGCCGCCGGCCGCCTGGCGGTCGCTCGGCCCCTTGCGGCCCTTGGGCTCCCAGTGGTCGCCCACCTTCTCGAACTCGTGCTTGACGGCGGCGAAGGCGGTGCGGTGCGCCCGCTCCCCCTCGCCGTAGGTCTCCACGGCCGAGTCGTGCGTCTTCTCCCAGGTGCGCTGCGCCTTCTTGGGGGAACGTCGCAGCGTGCTGGGCAGTACCTCGCGCCCGGGCATCTCGTCCTCCTCCGCGTCGATGGGTTCTCCTTGACCGTTCCCCCGCCCCCGGCCGACAAACCGGGACGCCGGGTTTGTCGATTTCCGGCCGGGGGTACCGGCGGGCCAGGCGACGCCGGAGGCACCGGGGCGTCCGGGGACCGGGGCACAGGGAGCGGGCATGACGACGACGGAACCCGGCGCGGCGGTCACCGGGGAGCGGCGACCACGCATCCCCCGCCGGGTACGCCAGCTGAGCTGGTCGACCTGGCGCGGGGTGCTCGTCCGTAGCGTGCGCAACTTCGTCAAGGACAACTGCGCGGACTGGGCCGCCGCGCTGACCTACTACGGGGTGCTCGCGCTCTTCCCGTCCACGATCGTGGTGGTCGCCCTCGTCGGGCTGGTGTCCAACGGCGAGCAGACCGTCGACACCGTGCTCGACCTGGCCCGGGACATGGGTGCCGGCTCGGTGGTGGCCAACGAGGGCTTCGTCGGCGTGGTCCGGGGCGTGGTCGACCAGAACGACTCGGCCAGCGTGCTGCTGAGCTTCGGTCTGCTCGGTGCCCTCTGGTCGGCCTCCGGCTTCATCGGGGCGTTCACCCGGGCCTCCAACGCCGTCTACGGCGTCGAGGAGGGGCGGCCGATCTGGAAGCTGCGGCCGGTGCAGATCGGCCTGGCGGCGATCTCGCTGGTGCTGCTGGCGGTCGTCGCCACCGGGCTGATCGTCAGCGGCCCGGTCACCGACGCCGTGGGCGACCTGGTGAACGCCGGCGGGCTGGCCCGTACGGCGTGGAGCGTCGCCAAGTGGCCGGTGCTCGCGCTGATCATGATGGTGCTGCTGAGCCTGCTGTTCTGGATCGCGCCGAACGTCCGCCAGCCCCGGTTCCGCTGGCTCACCCCGGGCGGCGCGGTCGCCCTGGTCGCCTGGGCCCTCGCCTCGTTCGGCTTCGGCCTGTACGTCGCCAACTTCGGCTCGTACGACGCCACGTACGGCAGCCTCGGGGCGGTGATCGCGTTCCTGGTCTGGCTCTACCTGTCCAACTCGGCGCTGATGCTCGGGGTGCAGATCAACGCGGAGCTTCAGCGCGGCCGGGTGCTCCAGTCCGGCGAGTCGGACGCCGAGGAGCCGGTGCTGCCCCCGAAGACGCCCGCCGCCACGTGACCCGCGCGGGTTTACCGGCCGCACCGCCCCCGCGCCTGTTTACCGCCCGTGCCACCGGGTAGCGCAGAGGGCATGGAACGTGGCAGCAGCAAGCACGGACCGAGGGTCGACGAGCAGATGAGCCGGGAGGTCAGCGGCCTCGTGCAGGGGCCGGGGACCGGCGGCTCGCGGGTCGACGAGGCCCGGGTGCCCGAGCCGGCCGGTGAGGACCAGCCGGAGGCGACCACGGCCCCGGCCGGCGAACTGCGTACGGGCGCGCCCAAGGGGATGAGTTCCGAGGACGTCGAGCGGCGCAGCCGGCTCGGCCGGTTCATCACGATGGCCGCCCTGCCCGGTGACCGGGAGGCGCTGATCGCCAACGCGCGCGACAACGAGGCGCCGGCGGACATCGTCGCCGAACTGGAGCGGCTGCCCGAGGGGACCCGCTACCAGACGATCTCCGAGGTGTGGGCGGCGCTCGGCCACAAGAACGAGACGACCCGCTGGTGACCGGATCCCCGCACGATCCGGTTCGTCACCCGCGGATGAAGGAGGATGGCTGATGAGTGGCGTTACCGAACACGTGGACGTCTCCGTCCCGGTGCGCACCGCGTACGACCAGTGGACCCAGTTCGAGGACTTCCCCCACTTCATGGAGGGGGTGCAGGAGGTCCGGCAACTGACGGACACCATGACCCACTGGACGGTGGAGATCGCCGGGGTGAAGCGGGAGTTCGACGCGGAGATCACCGAGCAGCTTCCCGACGAGCGGGTCGCCTGGCGTTCGACGGGCGGCACCCAGCAGGCCGGCGTGGTGACCTTCCACCGCCTGGACCCGGACACCACGCGGGTCACGCTCCAGCTCGAGTTCGAGCCGCACGGCGTGGTCGAGCAGGCCGGCGACAAGCTCGGCGTCGTCGACCGGCGCGCGAAGGGCGACCTGGAGCGGTTCAAGCAGTTCATCGAGCGGCGCGGTCAGGAGACCGGTGCCTGGCGCGGCAAGGTGGACCGCCCGCAGCCCTGATCCCCCGCCCCCCGGGCACGTACGTCCGATGGCCGCCGGTCGCCCCGGCGGCCATCGTCGTTTGCGGGCACCGGGCCGGGGTACCGCGACAGGTATGACGGACGACGACAAGGTGTGGCGGGACGAGGAACGGACTCCCCTGCGGGAACTGGACCGGGCCGTGGCGCGGTCGACCCTGGACGGCCAGGCCGACGACGTGACGGGGAACGACGCCGGCGAGGAGGCCGCCTTCGGGCACGGCCCGGAGGCGGTGGACCGCGGCGGGCAGGCCGCCGGGGCGGGCCGGGAGCCGACCGACCCGGAGCGCGCGTACCGGCCCTCGACGACGGGGCGGACCGGGCCCGACACGATGTGAGCCACGCGGCGCGCGGACCGGGCCGGTCCGCGCGCCGCGCCGTCAGCCGGGGGCCGGGGCCGGGCGGCGGGTGGTGGCGGCGTGCAGGGCGATCAGACCCAGCGCGAGCACGACCAGCGCCGGCCCGAGCAGCTCCACCGAGGTGTTGCCGAGCAGCACCCCGATCCCGGCCGGCACCAGCGCGGCGCCCAGCCCCGCCGCGCCGATCTGGAGCCCGATGGCGCGGTCCGCGTGCGCCGCACCGACCCGGTCGGCGGTGGTGAGGGTGAGCAGCGGGAACACCGGAGCGGCGGCGAAGCCGACGACGAACAGCCCGGCCACGGCCACCCAGGCCGGCGCGGGCAGCGCGATCAGCACGGCTCCGGCCGCCATCGCCACCAGGCTGCCCCGCAGCACCGCGGCGGCGCTCAGCCGCTCGGCGACGACACCCTGCACGACGCGCCCGACGAACAGGCTCCCCCAGTAGCCCGAGACACAGACCCCGGCGACGGCCGGACCGAGCCCGCGTCCCTCGGTCAGCAGCAGGAACGCCCAGAGGCCGGCGGCCACCTCGATGGCCACGTAGACGACGAAGGCCGACGCGCCGAGCCAGACCGCCGGTAGGCGGAGCGTCTCGCGTACCGGCACGGCGACGGCGGTCGTTTCCGGCGCGGACCCCGCGGGCCCACCCGCCGGGGCGCGCTCCCGCCAGGCCCGCACGGTCAGCGCGAACGCGGCGGCCAACACGAGCTGGGCCCCCGCCACCAGGCCGTAGCCCCAGCGCCAGGAGAGGCCGGCACTGAGCGCACCGGTCATGATCAGCGGCCCGAGGGCCACCCCGAGGCCGAAGAACGCGTGCATCCAGTTCATGTGCCGGGGGCCGAAGGCGCCGGCAGCGTACGCGTTGAGGCCGGAGTCGATCGCGCCCGAGCCCAGCCCGAGCACCAGCGCGCAGCCCACCATCAGGGCGAGCCCCGGGGCCGACGCGTAGCCGGTGAGCGCGAGGCTGGCCAGCAGCGTGCTGCCCGCGAGCAGCCAGCCGACGCCGAGCCGGGCCAGCGTGAAGCCGGCCAGCACGCTGGAGGTCAGGTAGCCCGCGGTGCCGGCGGTGAGCACGAGGCCGACCGCCTCGGTGGGCACGCCGAAGTCGGCCCGGATCGAGGGCCAGCCCACCCCGATCAGTCCGTCGGGCAGGCCGAGGCTGACGAAGGCGAGGTAGGCCAGCAGGAGCAGCGAGGCGCGGGGCGGAGCGGTGGACACGGAGGACCATCCTGCCCGCCGTCGGCCACGGCGCCACCCGGCCTCCCCCGGTGGGACGAAGATTACGGTCCGGGTGGTCGGGAAAACGGACAGCTCATCCAGAATCGGCCGTTCGGCTGACGGCAACGCCCGGGTCGCGCGCAAGACTTTCGGGATGCATCAGGGCTCCGGCTTCCTCTCCACGCGTCAGCGCCGCCTGGCATGGCTCGGCTTCCTCCTCGCCGCGTTGCAGGCCCCCGTCTCCGCCAAGTTCGCCTCGGACGACTCCTGGTTGTTCAGCCTGTGCGTCGCGCTGATGGTGGCTACCGTGATCATCGCCGACGACGCGGCCCGGCGCCGCCCGGCGGACGCCCGCTCCATCGAGTGACGCGACGACGCCTCGGCGGCGCGGGGTCAGCCCTCACCGTCGGGGCGCGCCTCGTGACCGGGGCGGCCACGGCTGCGCCGGCGCTCCTTCATCTCCGCCTCGTAGAGGTGCCGACGGCCGCCGACCAGTTCCTCCCGGGCGGTCCGGTCGAGGTCGCGGAAGAGGGCGTAGTAGCCGTCGTCGAAGTCCTCGACGATCTGGAACGTCCACCGCCCGGCGATGACGTTGCGGCCCAGCAGATCGGTGTCGATGCGGTCGGCGATGCGGTCGTGCCCGGCGGCGCGGAACATCTCCACGGCGTCGTCGAGCATCAGGTCGGCGTGCCCCACCAACTGGTGCAGCGAGTAGAGGTGGCCGCGGACCCGCTCGACGCACTCCAGCGCCTCGCTGAGCTTGCCGAGCGCCGCCACCGTCTCGTCGCTGACCCCGGCGGGCCTGCGGTGCCGCTCGTCCGGCGCGTCGTCGTGTCGTCCCATCCGTTCCTCCGGGTGTCGGCTGTGCCCGTACGGGCGGTTCTTCTCCTGCCCCGCCCGCGTCGGATCAATCCCCCACGCCTCCCGCTGACCGTTCGGGGGAGGGCGAAAAACCCGCGAGTGGCCGAGGTCGACGGGGCTGCCGGCCGGATAGCCTCGGTCACCATGCGCGTGCCGTTCACCCGGGCCGAGGCCCGTTCCGCCGTCACTTCGGCGCGAGCCACCCTCGCCCTCCTGTCCACCTCCGTCGGCGCGGAGGGGCTGGCCGCCGCCGCCGCGCGGCCGGGCCTGCTCGCCCTGGTCGACCAGCACGCCGCCGCGGTGCGGGAGAGCCTGGACGGCGACCGCCGGCCGCTGAGCGCCGCCGCGCTCGCCGGCTACGCGGAGGGCGTTCGCGCGGCCGCGCTGGAGCACGGCTGGCAGCCGCCGGCCGCGCCGGTGGACTGGTCCGCGCCGGACTGGCTGCTCACGCGGCTGCTCGCGGTCTGCGCACTGACCCGCTCGCTCGGGGCCCCGGCGGCCGCTCCGCTCCCGCTGGCCTGAACCGCGCCCCTCCAGGCCGCACCGGCCGCCACCGGCCGGGCTCCCGCTGGTCTGGACCGACGCCCCGGGACGGCGTGCCGACCGGCACGGGCCGGGCGTTCCGCGACCCCGGCCGGACATGCCGGAGGGGCGCCCGCGGTTGCGCGGACACCCCTCCGAAGTTGCGCCTCACGGCCCGGTCAGCGGCGGAACTGCTGGGTCTCGTCGCCCACGTTCCCTGACTGGTAGGTGCCGCGCCCGCCAGTCGTCGCGGACTCCTGCCCGCGCGGCATGACCTCGGTACGCTCGGCCGCCGCCCGCCGGTCGGCCATCTGTCGGCCGACGTCGCTCTGACCGGCGTCCCGGGCCCGGCGGTGCTCCTGCACCGCCCGCGACTCCTCGGCCATCCGGTTCAGCCAGCCCTCCCAGCGGTTCTGCATCGGCCGCACCAGACCGCCGCCGACGCCGATGATCAGGATGCCGGCCACCGTGGCGAGCACCGCGATCAGCACCGGCGTGGTCACCGTGGTGGCGATGCCCACCTGGTTCAGCGCGGCGATCACACCCAGCGCGAGGATGAAGACCGCCACCAGGTCGGCCAGGATCTTGCCGTACGCGAGCCCGCCCAGCGCCCCGGTGACCAGATCCCGGACGGCGTTGGCGATCGCGGCGGCAACGACCACGATGACGATCGCCACGAAGGCGCGGGGCAGCCAGGCGACCACGCCGCTGATCAGGTCACTGATCGCGTTGGGTCCCCACACCCCGAAGGCGAACTGCAGGGTGAACAGCAGCACCGCGTAGTACGCCAGCTTCGCCAGGATGTCGCTGGCGTCGTACTTGGTGCGTTCGAGCGCGCGCTTGATGCCGCCCCGTTCCACCGCCTTGTCGAAGCCGACCCGTTCCAGCGCCGTGTCGACGATCTTGAGCACGGCTTTGGCGATGAGCCATCCGACCACGAGGATCGCGATGAACGCGATGGCCCGCGGTATGAACAGCAGCACCGACCTCCACATGTCGGCCACGGCGTCGCCGATGTCGACCTGCCTGACCGCGAGGCTTTCCGGCATGATGTCCCTCCTGTCGCATGGACTGCGCCGCGCGCTTACCCGGTCACCGACGCTGCACGCCGTGCCGGTCCCCGAGTTTTTCCCGACATGTCACCGCAGAAAGGCCCTGACCTGCCCGAACGTCCGTCCTTTGCGACGCGCGGGCCATGATCGGAAAGGGTGAACGCGCCTCCGGCTAGGCTGCGGTCATGCCAGGAACGGTCGGACGGGTCCCGCACCCACCAGCCCCGGTCTCGGGAACGCCCTCCGCGTCGGCCACGGCGGCCGCCGTCCTGCGCCACGACTGGGACGACACCCCCCTCGGCCCGTGGCGGGCGTGGGACCCGGCGGTCCGCGCCGCCGCCGAACTGCTCCTCGCCTCGCCCGTCCCGATGGCCCTCACCCTGGGCGACGAGCATCTGCTCGTCTACAACGACGCGTACGCGGAGCTGATCGGCGACCGGCACCCCGAGGCGGTGGGCCGGCCGGCGGCCGAGGTGCTCGCGGAGTCCTGGCACCTGCCCGGCGTCGGGGACGCCATCGAGCACACCTACCGCTCGGGGGAGCCGTTCCTGGAGAAGGAGACCACCCTCCCGCTGCACCGCCGTCCCGGCCTGGTCGAGCAGTCGGTCTTCACCCGGGGCTACTCCCCCGTACGCGACAGCTCCGGTCGGATCGTCGGCGTGCTGACGGTGGCCGCGGAGACCACCCAGGTCACCCAGCAGTTGCAGAGCCTCAGCGACTTCGCCGCGGCGCTCGCGGGCACTCTCACCCTCGACGACGTGGCCCGGGTCGCGCTGCGCTACGCGATCACCGCGTTCGACGCCGACCGGGTCTCGTTCGCCGTCGACGAGGGCGGCGGCGGCTGGCGGCTGGTGCGGCGCGTGCGTGGCGAGCTGATGGACGAGGCCGACGAGCGTCTCCCCCCGCTGTGGCGGCGCATCCCGCCGGAGGGGGAAGGGCCGGTGGTGGCCGCCGCCCGCAGCGGCGTGCCGCACTTCGTCGACGACGGTCAGCCGCTGCGCGAGTTCGCGGTGGACCGGCACGACCAGAAGGTCCGCTCGCTCGCGGCGGTGCCGCTGCGGGCCTCGGTGGTGCGCGGCGGTCTGACGGTCGGCTACCAGGGTCCGCACGTCTGGTCGGCCGCCCGGCGCGCGCTGCTGGCCACCTCGGCCGAGCTGGTCGGGCAGGCCGCCGAGCGGGCCCGCCGGTTCGAGACCCAGCACGGCACGGCCCAGCTCCTGCAACGCAGCATGCTGCCGGAGCACCTGCCCGACCTGCCCCGGATGCGCATCGCCGCCCGCTACGACCCCGGCGTGGACGGCAACGCCGCCGGCGGGGACTTCTACGACGCCTTCCTGCTGCCCGACGGCGGCCTGGGCATCGTGCTCGGCGACGTCGCCGGGCACGACGTGCAGGCCGCGGCCCGGATGGGCCAGGTCCGCGCCGCGCTGCGGGCCCTGGCGCTGACCGATCCGCGTCCGGACGCCGTGCTGGCGGGGCTCGACCGGCTGGTCACCAGCCTGGGCGCGGAGGGCGACACGCACGAGCTCTTCGTGACGGTGGTCTTCGGGGTCGTCGACACCGACCGACAGCGGCTCACACTGGCCAGCGCCGGTCACCCGGCCCCGCTGATCCGCCGGTGCGCCCCCGGCGGCGAGCCCGTCGCCGAATACCTCGACGTGCCCGCGGGCGCCCCGCTGGGCCTGGGCTGCCGCCCACCGACCGTCACGGTGCGCTTCGCGCCCGGCGACACGCTGCTGCTGTTCAGCGACGGCGTGGTGGAGCGACGCTGGCAGGACCTGACCACCGGCCTGGACGCCCTGGCCGACGCCGTCGCCGGCGCGGGCAGCGGCGATCCCCGCGCGCTGTGCGCGGTGGCCACCGCGGCGGTGCCCGGCGCCACCGAGGACGACGTCGCCGTGCTGGCGGTGGAGCACGCGCTGCGGCCGTCCCGGTCGGCGAGCATGGAGGTGCCCGCCGAGCCGACCGCGCCGAGCCGGGTGCGCCACTGGATGACCGGGCAGCTCACGGAGTGGCAGGTGCCCGAGTCGATCATCGGCGCGGCGGTGCTGTGCACCAGCGAGCTGACCACCAACGCCCTGCTGCACGCGGGCACCGCCGCCCGGGTGGAGATCGACCTCAGCCCGGAACGGCTGCTGGTGTCGGTCGCCGACTCGGGCACCCGGGGAACGGTGACCCGCGCGCAGACCGACACGCTCAGCAGCCGGGGCCGGGGGCTCGGGTTGATCGAGGAGCTGAGCGACGCGTGGGGGACGGACCCGACCGTACGGGGCTCCACGGTCTGGTTCGAGATCCTGATCCCGCCCGCGTGAACGGTGGCGTCAGCCCGGTCCCGAAGGGGTAGGAGGACGACATGCCCACCGACAAGCCCGCCGGTGTCCTCTTCGACGTGGACGGCACCCTGGTCGACACCACCTACCTGCACACCGTCAGCTGGTGGGAGGCGCTGCGCCAGACCGACCGGCCCATGCCCATGGCGACCATCCACCGCGCCATCGGGATGGGCTCGGACAAGCTGCTCGACCACCTCCTCGGCCCGGAGCGCGACCGCAGCGCGGACCAGAAGCTGCGCGACGCCCACGACACCCTCTTCGCCGAGTACTGGGAGCGGCTGGTCCCGCTGCCCCGCGCCGCCGAGCTGCTGCGCGCCTGCGCGGAGCGGGGGCTGCGGGTGGTGCTGGCCACCTCCGCCGCCGAGCACGAGGTGGGCGCGCTGCGCCGGGCGCTGGCCGCCGACGACGTGATCCACACCGTCACCTGTTCGGCGGACGCGCGGGAGAGCAAGCCGGCGCCGGACATCCTGGTCGCCGCGCTGGAGCAGTCCGGCCTCGCCGCCGAACGCGTGGTGTTCGTCGGCGACTCGGTGTGGGACGTCGCCGCCGCCGGCGAGCTGGACATCCCCTGCGTCGGTCTGACCTGCGGCGGCACCGGCCGGGGCGAGCTGGCCGGGGCCGGGGCGGTCGCCGTCTACGAGGACCCCGCCGCGCTGCTCGCCGTCCTTGACGACTCCCCGGTCACCGGCCCACGCTGACCCGCCCCGGTTCCGTCGCTCCGAACAGGAATACGAGAAGTCTTCCGGGGGCAAGGACTTGCACCACCTGCCCGCACGCCGTGGGCGAGGCGGAGAGGTGGGGTCGTGGAGCCGGTAGACGTGGCGTTCGCGGTGGTCGGTCTCGGCGCGCTGCTGGCGGGGATCCTTCCCCGGGTGCTGGAACGCCGGCCGCTGTCCATGCCGATCGCCTTCCTCGGGCTGGGCATGGTGGTCTTCCTGCTCCCGGTCGGGCTGCCGAACCCCGATCCGCTCGCGTACCCCGACGTGGCCACCCACCTCACCGAGATCGGCGTCATCGTGGCGCTGATGGGCGCCGGCCTGAAGATCGACCGGCCGTTGAGCTGGTCCCGCTGGTCGTCGACGTGGCGGCTGCTGGCCGTCGCCATGCCGCTGTGCATCGCGGCGGTGGCGCTGCTCGGCTGGTGGTGGGCCGGTCTGGTGCCGGCCGCCGCGCTGCTGCTGGCGGCGGCCCTGGCCCCCACCGACCCGGTGCTCGCCGCCGACGTGCAGGTCGGCGAGCCCACCGACGTCGAGGACTCCGAGGACGAGGTCCGCTTCGCGCTCACCTCCGAGGCCGGCCTCAACGACGGGTTGGCCTTCCCCTTCGTGTACGCGGCCATCGCCATCGCCACCACCAGCCTGGCCCCCGGCGACTGGCTGGGCCACTGGGTCGGCGTGGACCTGCTCTGGAAGCTGACGGCCGGGGTGGCGGGCGGGTGGCTCATCGGCTGGCTGCTCGGCAAGCTCTTCTTCCGGGCCCCGAGCAAGCTTCGGCTGGCCCGGCACTCCGAGGGCTTCCTCGCGCTGGCCGCGACCTTCCTGGCGTACGGGCTGGTGGAACTCGTGAGCGGGTACGGCTTCCTGGCGGTCTTCGTGGCCGCGCGGGCGATCCGGGCCGCCGAACGTACCCACGAGTTCCACGCCGTGCTGCACGACTTCGCCGAGCAGGTCGAGCGGCTGCTCACCGTGCTGTTGCTGCTGCTCTTCGGCGGCGCCGTGGTGGGCGGCCTGCTGGGCCCGCTGACCTGGCCGGCCGCCGCGGTCGGGCTGGCGCTGGTCTTCGTGGTCCGCCCGCTGGTGGGCTGGCTGTCGCTGCGCGGGGCACCCGGCCGGCCGGCCGAGCACTGGGTGATCGCCCTGTTCGGCATCCGGGGCGTCGGCTCGTTCTTCTACGTCGCGTACGCGACCGCGAAGACCGACTTCCCCCAGGCGGACCTGATCTGGGCGACGGTCGGCCTCGTGGTGATCGTCTCGGTGGTGCTGCACGGCGTCGCGGCGACCCCGGTGATGCAGTTGCTCGACCGGGCGGGGCAACGCACCTCCGACCCGTCGGAGCGCGGCCGGGCCGGCCAACCCGTCGCCGCCGGAGGCTGACCCCGCGCGGGCGGGGCGCTCTCCTCACGCCCCGCGCAGGCGGGCGACGAGGGCCCGGCCGAGATCGCGGCCCGAGAGCCAGGCGCTCTGCACCCGGGGCTTGCCGAAGGCGTCGCCGGCCAGCCCGACGCCGTCGGCGTCGAGGTGGTACGTCCCACCCGGCCCGGCGGTCGGCTTCGCGTAGGTCCAGCGGTGCACGTGCACGTGCTCGGCCGGCTCGGGCAGCCCCAGCAGGTCGCGGACGGCTTCCTCGATCGCCGGGCCGGCCGCGGTGGGCTGGGCCAGGTGGCCGGCGGCGAACTCGGGCGTGGTGTGGGCGACCAGCACCGGCGCGTCGTCGCCGCGGCGGTCGCCGTCGTCGCAGAGGAGGTTCAGCAGCGGGTGGTCGTTGACGAAGGCACCACGGAAGGCCGGCCAGCGACGGGTCGGGAAACGCAGCACCCCGGCCAGCGACGGCGACCAGCGCTGGGCCTGCGTGGCCCGGGTGGCGGCGGTCAGGGCCGGGTCGAGCAGCAGGGCCGCCTGCGGCCCCGGCATGGCGAGCACCACCGCCTCGCAGGGCGCCCCGTCCACCACCGGCCCCGGCTCGACGCCGAGCACGAGCCGGTTCACGGTCACCGGCAGCTCCCGGGCCAGGTGCTCCACGAGCGAGCGCAGCCCCCGGGGCGCCGCCCAGCGCATCGGGCCGGGCACCTCGCGCCGCCCGTCGACGCCGTACGCGACGAAGGTGTCGGTCCACTCGCGGGCCAGGCCGGCCGAGCGCCACTCGTGGGCCACCCCGGCGAAGTCCGGATCGTCGACCGTGAAGTAGGCGGCGCCGGTGTCGGCCGGCCGTCCGTCGAAGCGCCGGCTGGCCATCCGGCCCCCGGGCACCCGGGCGCGCTCCCGGATCTGCACCGGGATGCCGGCGCGGGCCAGCTCCGTCGCGCAGGCCACCCCGGCGATGCCCGCGCCGACCACCACCACACCCGTCCCGTCCCGCGCAGCCATCCGTCGATCGTATGACCGTCGGCCGCATGGAAAGGCGCCGTCCGGGGTATTGGCACGTCTGTTCGAAGGAAGGTGGAGACCATGACGGACCGCATCAGCAGCCAGGCCAACCCGCAGGGCGCCATCAAGGACCCGGACGAGTGGGTCACCGGCGAGGAGCCGCCGACCGCCGCCCAGGAGTCCTACCTGGCGACCCTGGCCCGGGAGGCCGGCGAGGAACCGCCGGAGGGACTGACGAAGGCCGAGGCCTCGAAGCGGATCGACGAGCTCCAGGAGGAGACCGGCCGCGGTCAGTGAACCGTCCGGCGGCGCGGTGGCAGGCGGTGCAGTTCGACCTCGTCGAGTTGCCCCGCCGCCACCCGCGCCGTCAGGTAGGTGGCGTGGGGCTGCGCCCGGCGGTCGGTGGGCGAGCCGGGGTTGAGCAGCCGCAGGCCGCCGGGGGCCACGCTGTCCCAGGGGATGTGCGAGTGGCCGAAGACCAGCACGTCGGCGTCGGGGAAGCGGGCCGCGCAGCGGCTCTCCCGCCCGGCCTTCGGGCCGGTCTCGTGCACGACGGCGACCCGTAGCCCGTCGAGTTCGACCCGGGCGACCTCGGGCAGCCGGGCGCGCAGCGCCGGTCCGTCGTTGTTGCCGTGGACCGCGACGAGGCGGCGCGACCGCGCGGCCAGGGCGTCCAGCAGCGCCTCGTCCACCCAGTCCCCGGCGTGCAGCACCACGTCTGCGGCGTCGACCGCCGCCCAGAGCGGCTCCGGCAGGTCCCGCGCCCGCTTCGGCACGTGCGTGTCGGCAGTGATCACCAGGCGCATGCCCCCATTCTCCACCCGGCGACCGGCGTCCCGCGCCGCACGCGCGGGGCGCTCCGCGGACGCCTGCTGCCCCCGGCGCGAGACCGCCCGCCGCGACGTCGAGGCCGCCCGGCAGCGCGGCCACCACCCCGAAAAGGTCGGCGCCCTTCACATCACCGCGATCGGCACGTATTTTGACGGCGATGCATGGGAGCGCTTCCAGAGGTGCTCCTCGATGGAATGGGAGATCCCGTGAGAAGCAGACCCGCACTCGCCGCGGCCAGCGCCGCCGCGGCGCTCGCCGTCGCCACCACCGTCGCCGTCGGCATCGTCCGAGCGCCCGCCGCGGCCGCCGCCGACTCGGCCTTCTACGTCGACCCGGCCACCGCCGCGGCGGCCTGGGTCGCGGCCAACCCCGGCGACCCTCGGGCCGCCGTCATCTCCGACCGGATCGCGAACGTCCCCCAGGGCCGCTGGTTCACCCGCACCAACACCTCGACCGTACGGTCCGAGGTCGACGCCCTGGTCGGGGCGGCGGCCGCCGCCGGCAAGGTGCCGATCCTCGTCGTCTACAACATCCCCAACCGCGACTGCAGCGGCGCGAGCGGCGGCGGCGCCCCCGACCACGCCACCTACCGGCAGTGGGTCGACCAGGTCGCGGCCGGTCTGGCCGGACGACCGGCGAGCATCGTCCTGGAACCGGACGTGCTGCCGCTCATGACGAGCTGCCAGAACGCGGCCCAGCAGGCCGAGACGAGGGCCTCGATGGCGTACGCCGGCAAGAAGCTCAAGGCGGGCTCGGCCGCCGCGAAGGTCTACTTCGACATCGGGCACTCCGCGTGGCTCTCCCCCGGCGAGGCCGCCTCCCGGCTGCTCGGCGCGGACGTCGCCAACAGCGCGGACGGCATCTCGCTCAACGTCTCCAACTACCGGCGCACCGCCGACGAGGTCGCCTACGCCAAGGCGGTGATCGCGGCGACCGGGGTGTCCCGGCTCAGGGCGGTCGTCGACACCAGCCGCAACGGCAACGGGCCCGCCGGCTCCGAGTGGTGCGACCCGGCCGGGCGGGCCGTCGGCACCCCGAGCACCACCGCCACCGGGGACTCCGCCATCGACGCATACCTGTGGGTGAAACTCCCCGGCGAGGCCGACGGGTGCATCGCGCCCGCCGGCCAGTTCGTGCCGCAGCGGGCGTACGACCTGGCCGTGGCCGCCGGCCCGGCCCCCACCACCGCGCCGCCGACCACCGCCCCGCCCACGACGGCGCCGCCGACCACTCCCCCGCCGACCACGGCCCCACCGACCACTCCCCCGCCGGCCGGCGGCTGCGCGGTCTCGTACACCCCGAACTCGTGGTCCGGCGGCTTCACCGCCGAACTGCGGGTGACCAACCACGGCGCCGCGCTCGCCGGCTGGACGCTCACGTTCGCCCCCGGCGCCGGGGTCCGGCTGACCAACGGCTGGAACGGCGACTGGAGCCAGTCGGGCGACCGGATCACCGCGCGCAACGCCGCGTGGAACGCCGGCCTGCCCGCGGGCGGCACGGTCTCGCTCGGCTTCCAGGGCACCTGGCCGGGCGGCGCCCTGCCCACCCCGACCGGGTTCGCCCTCAACGGCACCGCCTGCTCCTGACCGCCGCGCCCCGCCCGCCCGCGCTCGCGGGCGGGCGGGCGGGGCGACACAGCCGGCACACCGCCTAGGATCGGCGTGTGGGGGCGGCGGTGGCGAAGCGGCAGGCACCGGTCGGGGCGCTGCTGCGGCAGTGGCGCAGACGGCGCGGGCTCAGCCAGCTCGCCCTCGCGGTCGGGGCGGAGGTCTCCACCCGGCACCTCAGCTTCGTGGAGACCGGGCGCTCCGCACCGAGCCGGGAGATGGTCCTGCGGCTGGCCGAGCATCTCGACGTGCCGCTGCGCGAGCGCAACCGGCTGCTGCTGGCCGCCGGGTACGCTCCCGTCTACTCCCAGGCCCCGCTGGACTCCCCCGAGCTGCGGCGGGTCCTCGACGCGGTACGCCGGGTCCTGCGGGCGCACGAGCCGTATCCGGCGGTGGCGGTGGACCGGCGCTGGAACCTGGTCGCCGGCAACGCCGCCCTGGCGCTGCTCACCGAGGGCGCCGCCGCACACCTGCTCCGGCCGCCGGCCAACGCGCTGCGGCTGACCCTGCACCCCGAGGGCATGGCGCCCCGGATCGCCAACCTCGCCGAATGGCGGGCCCACCTGTTGGGCCGACTGCGCCGCAACCTGGCGCTGACCGCCGACGCCGAGCTGACCGCGCTCCACGACGAGCTGCGCGGCTATCCGGGCGGGCCGGCCGAGCCGGACGCCGGCCTGCCCCGCGCCGGGGACGTGGTGGTGCCCCTGCGGCTGCACCACCCGACCGGCGAGCTGGCCTTCCTCAGCACCGTCTCGACCTTCGGCACCCCGCTCGACGTCACCGTCGAGGAGCTCTCCGTCGAGTCCTTCTTCCCGGCCGACGATGCCACCGCCGCGTACCTGCGCGCGGCCGTCGGCTGAGCGCGTCGCCGCCCGGCCGACCGCGCGCCCCGCCATCGGGGCGGGCATCCGCCGTCGTGGTGGCGTTACCCCCGGACGGCGGCGGGAACGCGGGCGTTCGACGAAGGAGGAACTCATGACCACACCGTCGGGTCCCACCTCGGCATGGCGGCCCGGGATGCCGGGCGGCGACACCCTCCCGTCCGGTCCCGCCGGCCGGCCGAGCGCCCCCGGTCAGGACGGGCACGGCCCGGAGACCGGCCCGCCCACCGTGACGATCGGGTCGTACCCGGACTATCCGTCCGCCCAGCGGGTCGTCGACTACCTGGCGGACAACCGGTTCCCCGTCGAGCACAGCGCCATCGTCGGCACGAACCTCACCCTGGTCGAGACCGTGCTCGGCCGGATGACGACCGGCCGGGCGGCCCTGGCCGGCGCCGGTACGGGTGCCTGGTTCGGGCTCTTCATCGGCCTGCTGTTCGGCATCTTCACGACCGGCAACTGGATCGCCGTGATCCTGGTCGGGCTGCTCGTCGGTGCGGTCTGGGGAGCGGCGTTCGGCGCGGTCGCCCACGCGATGACCGGCGGCCGGCGCGACTTCACCTCGGCCAGCTCGCTGCGTGCCGGCCAGTACGCGGTGATCGTCGACGCGCAGTTCGCCGAGCAGGCCCGTCAGCTGCTCGGCCGGATGCACACGACGGCCTCGCCGCCCGCCCGCTGAGAGATCGGCGCGACCGGGGCCGCCGACCTGCGCACGGCGCCTCGGTCGCCGTCGCGCGCCCGGCTCTCGCAGACACCTGATTCAAAGTTGCAGGACGCCTTCCACAGGCGGTCGATGACCGCACTCACGAGCACTAGTTAAATTTTGAATAAGTGCTACTGTCGTGGCGTGACCGAGAGCCTGGACACCGCCCGACTCGCCGCCTGGCGCGCCTACATCGAGGCGAGCCAGCGGCTCTACACGCGCCTGGAGGACGACCTGCGCGCCGACAGCGCGCTCAGCTTCGCCGACTACCACGTGCTCGTCCTGCTCTCCGAGGCGCCGGGCCAGCGGCTGCGGATGGGAGAGTTGGCGAGCCGCCTGGTCTTCTCGCCGAGCCGGCTGACGTACCAGATCACCACCATGCAGCGACGTGGCCTGGTGGCCCGGGAGTCCTGTCCGGACGACCGCCGCGGCAGCGAGGCCGTGCTCACCGCCGCCGGGCTGCTGGCCCTGCGCGAGGCCGCCCCGCACCACCTGCGGTCGGTGCGGGCCCACCTGATGGACGACCTCGACGACGCCGAGGTCGCCTGCCTCACCCGGATCTTCGAGCGACTCGGCCAGCGCCTGCGCGCGGACCGCGACGCCCACCCCCACAGCTAGGGAGTACCCCGATGCCCGCCATCACCGTCGACAACGTGCTCGTCCTGCCCCGCCTGCCCCGGCTCGACGAGTCCACCGCGTTCCGTCCGGTCCGCCGGCTGACCACCGCGCCCAGCGGCTACGAGGGCGAGGGCTTCCCGGTCCGCCGGGCGTTCGCCGGCGTGCCGGTCGGCGAGCTGGACCCGTTCATCCACCTGGACCAGATGGGCGAGGTGGACTACGCCCCGGGCGAGCCCCGGGGCACGGCCTGGCATCCGCACCGCGGCTTCGAGACGGTCACCTACATGATCGACGGGATCATGGACCACCAGGACTCGCAGGGCGGCGGCGGCACCATCACCGACGGCGACACCCAGTGGATGACGGCCGCGAGCGGGCTGCTGCACATCGAGGCGCCGCCGGAACACCTCGTGCTCAGCGGCGGGCTGTTCCACGGCACCCAGCTCTGGGTCAACCTGCCCCGGGCCGCGAAGATGGACCCGCCCCGCTACCAGGACATCCGCGGCCGGGAGGCGGCCCTGCTGACCACGCCCGACGGCGGCGCGCTGATCCGGGTGATCGCCGGCGAGATCGCCGGGCACCGGGGGCCGGGCTCCACCCACACGCCGATCACCATCACGCACGTGACCGTGCAACCCGGCGCGCGGGTGGACCTGCCGTGGCGACCGGACTTCAACGCCCTGGTCTACGTGCTGGGCGGGCGGGGCACGGTGGGCACCGACGGGCGGCCGGTGCACACGGGCCAGCTCGCCGTGCACGGCCCCGGCGACGCGCTGACCTTCGCCGCGGACGCCAGCCAGGACGGCCGCACCCCGGAGCTGGACCTCTACATCATGGGCGGCGAGCCCATCCGGGAGCCGGTGGCGCACTACGGCCCGTTCGTCATGAACACCCGCGACGAGCTGCTGCAGGCGTTCGAGGACTTCAAGGCCGGCCGGCTCGGTGTCGTCCCCACGCAGCGGGTGCCGCACACCGACGGCCCGACCCCCAGGTCCTGAGGCCCGCGCGGCCGGTGGGCGCCCCGGCACCTTCCGGGGCGCCACCGGCGCGGGCACCTTCCGGGGCGCCACGGGCGCGGCGGGACGCGGCGTCAGGAGACGGCGAATATGCCCGCGACGCCCAGGATCACCATGAGCAACACGGTCACCAGCGCACCCCGCTCACTCTCGACCGCCTGCTCGCGGTGCTCGGTCACGGAGTTCGTCGTCTCGCCGGGCATGGTGGTGCCTCCTCGGTGTTCGCGTCGTGATCGGGCGGAGTGTCAGGGGACGTCGTCCCGGGTCACCGGCTCGCCGGTCGGGATGCGCACCCGCGACACGGGTCCTACCGTGAGGACGTTGTCGACCTCGGGGGGCTGGAACGGTGGCACCGCGCAACTGGTTCCTCAGCGCAGCCGAACGCGCCAACCCGGTCTCGGAGTTACCCGCCTGGACCGGTGGAAACCTTGCCGAGCCGTTAATTCACGGTGACGCGTACTTCGACCGGCTGGTCGACGAGGTGGAGGCCCTGGAGTCCGGCGACCACCTCTTCTTCACTGACTGGCGGGGCGACCCGGACCAGCGGTTGCGCCCGGACGGGCCGACCGTGGCGCAGCTGTTCGCGCGCGCCGCGCAGCGGGGCGTGCTGGTCAAGGGCCTGATCTGGCGCTCTCACCTCGACCTCCTGGCCTACTCGGAGGCGGAGAACCGCACCCTGAGCGAGACGGTCTCCGCCGCCGGTGGTGAGGTGCTGCTCGACCAGCGGGTCCGCCGGGGCGGCTCGCACCACCAGAAGCTGGTGGTGCTGCGCCACCTCCGGGCGCCGCAACGGGACGTCGCCTTCGCCGGCGGGATCGACCTGTGCCACAGCCGGCGCGACGACGCCGCGCACCGGGGCGACCCGCAGGCGGTGCGGATGTCCGCCCGCTACGGGGACCGCCCGCCCTGGCACGACGTGCAGCTCGCGGTGCGGGGGCCGGTGGTGGGCGCGTTGGACACCACGTTCCGGGAGCGGTGGACCGACCCGATGCCGTTGGACTCGGAGAACCCGCTCGCCTACCTGCGGGACCGGCTGCGCGGGGCGGACCTGCGGCCCGACCCGCTGCCGCCGCAGCCGCCCGACCCGCCGTCCTGCGGTCCGCACCACGTGCAGGTGCTGCGCACCTACCCGGCGGTGCGGCCCCGCTACCCGTTCGCCCCGGACGGCGAGCGCACGGTGGCCCGCGGCTACACCAAGGCGGTCCGGCGGGCCCGGCGGCTGATCTACCTGGAGGACCAGTACCTGTGGTCCACCGAGGTCGCCGACCTGTTCGCCCGCGCGCTGCGGGACAACCCCGGCCTGCACCTGGTGGCCGTGGTGCCCCGCTACCCGGACGTGGACGGCCGGCTGGCGCTGCCGCCGAACACGGTCGGCCGCGAGCAGGCGCTGTCGCTCTGCGAGCGGGCCGCCCCGGAGCGGGTGCACGTCTTCGACGTGGAGAACCACGCCGGCGATCCGGTGTACGTGCACGCCAAGGTCTGCGTGGTCGACGACGTGTGGGCCAGTGTGGGCAGCGACAACTTCAACCGCCGGTCCTGGACGCACGACAGCGAGCTGTCCTGCGCGGTGCTCGACGACACCCGCGACGAACGGGTGCCCACGGATCCGGCCGGCCTCGGCGACGGCGCCCGGGTCTTCGCCCGGGAGCTGCGGCTGCGGCTGTGGCGCGAGCACCTGGACCGCGACCCCGACGGCGGCGAGGACGCCGACCTGGTCGACCCCGACGACGCCGTGGCGGCGGTCACCGCCTGCGCCGACGCGCTGCGCCGGTGGTACGACGGCGGGTGCGCCGGCCCCCGGCCACCGGGCCGCCTGCTGCCGCACCGCGCGCAACGGCTGCCCTGGTACACCCGGGCCTGGGCACTGCCGGCGTACCGGCTGGTCTACGACCCCGACGGCCGGCCGCTGCGGGCCCGGCGGACCGGCACGTGGTGAGCGCTCAGGCGGGCACGGACAGCGCGTCGACCCGACCGGGCGCGGCCTGGGCGCTGTCCGCGTGGACCGTCAGCCCACCGGGGTAGGCGAACGAGGCGCGCGGCGAGTAGAAGCCGAACCCGATCGTCAACGGGTTCTCCGGGCGCAGCGCGTAGATCGGGTGCGTCGGCTCCAGGAACTCCACCGACTCGATCACGAACGGGTCGACCGGTTCGGCGACGTACGGGTAGACCGAGCTGAGCAACTGTCCGTCGCGGGTGGTGAAGTAGCGGTGGTGGCCGCTGCTGAACGTCCCGCCCGTCTCGCCGACCTGGCAGCGCGCGCGGATCACCGGCACGCCGTCGATCTCCGTCTCGGCGACGATCTCCTCGCCGTGGCGCACGATGCGGGTGCGACCGGCGACGGCCGGCGCCCCCCGCGTCGCCGCGTAGGCGCGTACCCGGTCGCTGCAGGTCACGTAGTGCGTCCACCAGCCGCCGGGGTTCAGCCCGCCCGGCGCGTCCACCCCGGCCAGCACCACCCCGAGGTAGGCCAGCGAGTACGCGCCGAAGCCGGAGGTCTGGCTGTCGTCGTCGACCACGTACTGGTTCATGAAGACCAACCGGTCGGGGGACGGACGCAGCCCGTGCGGGACCAGCGCCGCGACCGCGTCCGGGTCCGCC
Organism: Micromonospora sp. CPCC 205546; assembly: GCF_036902715.1. Taxonomy (NCBI): domain Bacteria; kingdom Bacillati; phylum Actinomycetota; class Actinomycetes; order Micromonosporales; family Micromonosporaceae; genus Micromonospora; species Micromonospora sp. CPCC 205546. The sequence goes on along the minus strand of NZ_JBAKHL010000040.1, from coordinate 7,026 downwards.
GGCAGCCAGCCGAAGAAGAGCATGCGGCTGTTGACGACGAGATGGGGAGCGGCGGGGTCGAGCACGGCACCTCCGGATCGGGGCAGGTATCCGCACGCTACGGCCCGTCCCACGACGGGACAACGACGGATGGCCGACTTTCGACGCCGGTCATCCGGGGCGGCCGTGACCGCTCGGCGGCCGACCCGGGCCGACCGTATGGGGATTCTTCGATGTCTGGTCGGGCCGGCTGGCCGTGCGCCCGAGGTAAGCCGGCTCACATCCCACGGGGTTTTGTCGTTTTAGCACCCTTCATGAACGAAAATTACTTAAGTACATCGTACTTTCGGCTAGATTTCGTCAGACCGATCGGGCTAAGGTGACTCCCGAACGGACATCTGAACTTAAACCTAAGCGTCACGTCTTTCATCCGCGGACGAGGTGCAGGGAGGACCACCCATGACCGCGCCAACGATCACCGAGAAGGCGGCCACAACAGCGCCGAGCACCACGCCGAAGCTCGACCCGCGTGCGCTCACCGACAGCGCCGCCGATCTGCTCAACGCGATGGCCGCGCTGCCGGCCGGCCACCCGTCCCGCGCCGCGCTGCGCGACAGGGCGATCGAGGCCTGGCTGCCGCTCGCCAACCACCTCGCCCACCGCTACAGCGGCCGGGGCGAGCCCACCGACGACCTGGCCCAGACCGCCGCGGTCGGCCTGATCAAGGCGATCGACAAGTTCGACCCGTCGCGCGGCGTCGACTTCGCCGGCTACGCGATCCCCACCATCATCGGCGAGCTCAAGCGGCACTTCCGCGACCGCACCTGGGACATCCGGGTGCCGCGTCGCCTCCAGGAGCTGCGGCTGGCCATCTCCGACGCCAACAGCACGCTGCTGCAGACGCTCGGCCGTTCGCCCACGGTCGCCGACATCGCCGCGCACCTCAAGCTCACCGAGGAAGAGGTCCTGGAGGGCCTGGAGGGTGCCCGCGCCTACAACGCGGTCTCGCTCTCCACGCCGACCGGCGACGGCGACCGCGCGACCGAGCTGGGCGACATGCTCGGCGGCGAGGACGGCGAGTTCGAGCTGGCCGAGCTGCGGGTCGCCCTCGGCCCGGCGCTGTCCACCCTCGACGAGCGGGAGCAGAAGATCCTCACGCTGCGGTTCTACGGCAACCTGACGCAGTCGCAGATCGCCGAGCAGATCGGCGTCTCGCAGATGCACGTCTCCCGGCTGCTGGCCCGCGCGCTGACCAAGCTGCGGGGGCAGCTCGACGGCACGTACTAGGGGGTGCCGGCCGGGAACGTCGGTCGAGACGGCACGACGTGGACGGCAGTGACGACGAAGGCCTCCGGTCGTGGAGCGGAACCGTTCAGGAACCGCTCCGCCGACCAGGAGGCCTTCGTATCGCCATGACCGTCCTGTTCGTTCAGCGGGCGGGCTCGCGCCACATGGGCCAGAACGGCGTGCCGTCGGGCAGGTGGAACGGCTCGTCGACCTGGTAGCCGTGCCGTGCGTACAGGTCGCGGCCGATCTCGCTGGCCGCCTCCAGGTAGCCGGGCACCCCCTCGGCGTCGAGAACGGCGTGGTGGTGCCGCAGCAGCGCGCTGCCCAGCCCCTGCCCCTGCCGCTCCGGGGCGACGGCGAGGAACGCCAGGTGGTGGTGGTCGGAGTGCGGGTGATGGGCCTCGAAGAGCTTGTCCAGGTGCGCGAACCGGTCGGTCCACTCCCCGCAGGCCGCGGCCAGCCGGGCGTCGTAGTGCTCGGGCGGCGGGGCCGGTTCGCCCACGGACGGGAACCAGACCGCCACCGCCGCCCGGTCCGCCGTCGCGTGGACGAGGCCGTGCCGCATCGCGTGGTCCACCAGGATCGCGAAGTTCCCGGCCAGCACGGACTGCCGCCGCCCGGCGTCGGGCACCAGCCAGCGGGGAGCGTCGAGAACCATGAACGCCTCGGCGATCCGGCCGGCCACCAGCGACGTGTCCTGCGGTCCGAGCCGATCGACCCGTACGCCGCTCACCGCCGCACCCCCATCTCGCTCGGGACGCGCGGCGTCGTCGGCACCGTCGTCGCCACGCTCTCCGCGCCCAGACCGATCCGGGCGTACGTGTCGGGGCGGCTGCCGCGCAGCACCAGCCCCCACAGCACACCGAGCAACGCGGCGACCGGGTAGACCGCCGGGACCGCCCAGCGCAGGGGCGAGTCCGGTGCCACCCCGAGCAGGTCGGCGAAGTTCGCCACCGCCAGGGTGACGATCACGGCGAGGGCCACGGCGGCGAGGCCGGGGGCGACGGCGCGACGCCACAGTGTCTCGTCCACCCGGCCGCGGGCGAAGAACGCGATCACCGCGACCGAGGTGGTGGCGATCAGCAGCAGCACCCCGAAGCCGCCGGCCGTGCCGACCCAGTAGAACAGCTGCACCACCGGGTCCCAGCCGTTGAACGCGTACAGCACGATCACCACCAGCCCGAGCGCGCTCTGCGCGAGGGAGGCCGCCCGGGGCGACCCGGTGCGCGGCGAGGTCTGCCCGAACACGGCCGGCAGCACCCGCTCCCGGCCGAGCGCGAAGGCGTACCGGGCGGTGGTGTTGTGGAAGGAGATCATCGCGGCGAGCACCGAGGTCAGGAAGAGCGCCTGGCCGATGGTGACGGCGGTGCCCCCGAGGTGCGCCTCGGCGAGGTTGAAGATCAGCCCGATGCTCTGCTCGCCCGCCTCGGCGGCGATCCGGTCCGGTCCCACGGCGACGGTCATGCTCCAGGACGACAGCGCGTAGATCCCCGCGATGATGGCGATGGAGAGGTAGGTGGCCAACCGCACCGTCCGCCGCGGGTCCTTGCTCTCCTCGCTGAACACCACGGCGGACTCGAAGCCGACGAAGCCCAGGATGGCCAGCACCAGCACCGCGCCGGCGCCGGGCACGACGAGGTTCCCCGGTGACAGGGCGGCGAAGCTGACGTCCCCACCGGCCGGGTGGGTCAGCTGTCCGAGGTCGAACACGACGATGACGACCATCTCGGCGACCAGCAGTGCCGCCAGCACCAGACCGTTGAGGTCGACGCGGAGCAGACCGAGCACGCCGACCGTCGCCCAGGCGACCAGCGCCACCAGCCACCACGCGGGAGCCACCCCGAACAGGCGGCCCAGCACCGGCTCGGCCGCGGCGCCGATGGTGCCGTAGAGGCCCACCTGGAGGGCGTTGTACGCGATCAGCGCCACCCAGGCCGCGCCGACGCCGGCCGGGCGGCCCAGGCCCCGCGCGACGTAGGCGTAGAACGCGCCGGCGTTGGTCATCCGCCGGGCCATGGCCACGTAGCCGATGGAGAAGAGGGCGAGCACGGCGGCCACCGTCAGGAAGGCCACCGGGATGCCGAGCACCCCGACGACGCCGTAGCCGGTGGTGACGACGCCGGCCACCACGGTCAGTGGGGCGGCGGCCGAGAGGACGAAGAAGATCACCGACGGCACGCCGAGCCGGCCGCGCGCCAGGGCCTCGGAGACGTTGCTCGATCGGCCGAGCGTGGGTGTCGACATACGCGTACTCCGGTTCGAGGGAGGGAGGGTGGGAGGGGACCCGGTCAGCCGACGCCGCGCAGCACGGCGGCGCCGACCGCGGCCTCGGTGTGCGCCACGAGCTCCCGCAGCGGCGGGGGCAGCGCCGGGACGAGCACGCCCAGCCGGTGGTGCGCCCGGGGGCCGGCGCTCCACAGCACCTCGCGGCTGAGCCCGGCGGCGACGACCAGACCCAGCAGCGTCCCGTCGGGCACGGTCGGCGGTTCCGGCCGGTCGAGCAGGGCGCGCAGCCGGGTAGCCGGCCAGGCCACGGCGTTGAGGTCGATCGGCAGGTAGCTCACCGTGGTGCGGAGCAGTCGCCGGTTCTCCTGCCGGCGCAGCACGCCCGCCCTGACCAGCCGATCCCCCACGGAGGTGGTGGCGGTCTGCGCCAGGAAGCTCAACCAGGTGCGCACCGGGTGCTGCTGCGTCTCGCCGACCAGCTGGTCGAGCACGGTGTGTGCCAGCGCGTCCGCCGGCGGACGGCGGTCGACCACCGTGACCAGTCCGGAGGAGACGGTGACGTGTCCGTAGAGGACCAGCTCACCGAGCAGACCCGCGGCGAGGCCGAGGCCGGTCGCGGTCGGGTGCAGCTTGGCCTTGCCCCGGCTGTCGTTGTGGGTGATCAGGAAGAACTCGTCGGCGATGAGCAACCGGTCCTCCCACTCGCGTTGTCCACAGTGATCGCAACCGGGCAAGGATGCACCGGCCGTGACTGCAACGCAACTCCCGTTTGTGGAAGTTGCACTCCGTGCAGGCGCGACCTGCGGATCTTCCCGTGACAGACTCGGAGGGTGACCGCGAGCCCCACCGTCCGCCGCCGCCGCATCGCCCGGGAACTCCGCCAGTTGCGCGAACGCGCGGGCATGACCCTGGACGTCGCCGCCCGGCAACTGGACATGTCCAAGAGCAACCTGTCCCGCATCGAGAACGCCCAGATCGGCATCAAGCCGCGCGACGTCCGGGCCGCGCTGGCGCTGTACGAGGTGACCGGGGCCGACGCCGAGGCGCTGATCGAGATAGCCCGCGGGGCGCAGCAGCGCGGCTGGTGGCAGAAGTACAGCGACGTGCTGCCGGAGTGGTTCGAGTTCTACGTCGGGCTGGAGGCCGAGGCGGCGACCCTGCGCACGTACGAGGTCGAGGCGGTGCCCGGCCTGCTGCAGACGGAGGCGTACGCGCGGGAGGTCTTCCGGCGCACCGCGGGCGAGGACGGGATCGAGCGCAAGGTCGCCGCGCGGCTGCACCGGCAGAACGTGCTGCACGGCGACGATCCGGTCGAGTTGTCCGTGGTGCTCAACGAGGCGGTGCTCTGCCGCCCGGTGGGTGGCGGCGCCGTGATGGCCGACCAGATGGCCCACCTGGCGAAGATCTCTCAGCTACCGAACGTGACACTGCAGGTACTTCCGTTCTCGGCCGGCGGGCACCCGGCGATGAACGCGCCGTACGTCGTGCTGACGTTCGCCGACACCGCGGACGCCGCCGTGGTCTACCTGGAAAACCTCACGATGGGACTGGCTCTGGAGGAGGCCGGACAGGTGCGCGGGTATAGCCTTGTGCACGAGGAGATGTGCCGGCTGGCACTCGGTCCGGAGGCGTCCCTTGCCCGCCTGACGGAAGCTTCTCGTCACTTTGCGTGACCGCTGACGCGGCGCGCCGGCACAGACGGGGGTACCGCGATGAGCGCGCTCGACCTGACCCTGGCCCAGTGGCGCACCAGCAGCCGCAGCGTGGGCAACGGCAACTGCGTGGAGGTCGCCGCCGTCGGGGACCGGGTCGCCGTCCGGGACAGCAAGGACCGGCCGGGCCCGGTGCTGGCCTTCCCCGCGCCGGCCTGGCACGCCTTCGTCGACGGCATCGACGGGGTACGCCCCGACTGAGCCACCCGGGGCGGTGCGAGACTGGGCCGTGCTCTCGGACGTCCCCCTCGACCTGCCCGTACGGCCCGTGCTGCCGGAGCTGGTCGCGGCGCTGCGCGCCACCGGCGCCGGGGTGCTGGTCGCCCCGCCCGGGACCGGCAAGACGACCCTCGCCCCGCTGGCCGTGGCCGACGAGGTCACCGGCCGCGTGCTGGTCGCCCAGCCGCGCCGGGTGGCCGCCCGCGCGGCGGCGCGCCGGATGGCCGCCCTGCTCGGCGAGCCGCTCGGCGAGCGGATCGGGTACGCCGTGCGCGGCGAGCGCCGCAGCGGGCCGCGGACCCGCGTCGAGGTGGTCACCACCGGGCTGCTGGTGCGGCGGCTGCACCGCGATCCCGAGCTGGCCGGCACCGGCGCGGTGCTGCTCGACGAGTGCCACGAGCGGCAGCTCGACGCCGACCTGGCGCTCGCGTTCGCGGTGGAGGCCCGCGCCGCCCTGCGCCCCGACCTCTGGCTGCTGGCGATGTCGGCCACCCCCGAGGCGGACCGGTTCGCCGCGCTGCTCGGCGGCGGGGGCGGCCCCGCGCCCATCGTGCGGGCGTCCTCGGCCCTGCACCCGGTGGCCCGGATCTGGGCGCCGCCGCCCCGGCCGGTGACCGCGCCCGGGGCCGGCCCGGTCGACCGGGGACTGCTCGACCACGTGGCGGCGACGGTGCGCCGGGCGCTGCGCGAGCGCGACGGGGACGTGCTGGTCTTCCTGCCCGGGGCCGGCGAGATCGCCGCGGTCGCCGGGCGGCTGGCCGACCTGCGTGACACCGTCGCCGTCCTGCCGCTGCACGGGCGCCAGCGCGGCGCCGACCAGGACGCGGCGCTGCGCCCGGCCGACCGGCGGCGGGTGGTGCTGGCCACGGCGGTGGCGGAGAGCAGCCTGACCGTGCCGGGCGTGCGGGTGGTGGTGGACGCCGGGCTCTCCCGGGTCGCCCGGATGGACCTGGCCCGTGGCCTGGGCGCGCTGGTCACCGTCGCGGTGTCCCGGGCGGCGGCCACCCAACGGGCCGGCCGCGCGGGCCGGGAGGCGCCGGGGCACGTCTACCGCTGCTGGTCGGCGGTCACCCACGAGCGGCTGGCCGCGCAGCCGGAGCCGGAGATCGGCACCGCCGACCTGACCGGCTTCGCCCTGGAGCTGGCCGCCTGGGGGTCGCCGGACGGCACCGGGCTGGCCCTGCCCGATCCGCCCCCGGCGGCGTCGATGACCGTCGCCCGCGACACCCTCACCACCCTCGGCGCGCTCGACGCGCAGGGCCGGATCACCGACCGGGGCCGGGCGATCGCCTCGGTCGGGGCGCACCCCCGGCTGGCCCGGGCGCTGCTCGACGGGGCGGCACGGGTGGGCGCGGAGCGGGCGGCGGAGCTGGTGGCCGTACTCGCCGAGGACTCCGTCGCCGGGCCGGGCGACGACCTGACCGCCGCCTGGCGCCGGCTGCGCGCGGGCGCGGACCCGGGCGCCACCGCCCGCTGGCGAGCGGAGGTACGCCGGCTGCGCGCCGCCCTGCCCGACGCGGCGCCGGCGGGGCGGGCCGGCCGGGCACGCCCGACCCACGGTTCCGGCCCGGGGAGGACGGACCGCACTGGGGGGCCGCGGCCC